>CAIXRH010000063.1 GCA_903921785.1 uncultured Pseudomonadota bacterium | reverse complement strand
GGTCGCCCGGGTTTGCGGGTCCCGACGACCTGGTGGTCACGGACGCGCTGGCTCAGGTCCGCGTAGCTGCCTCCGCTCGCGATCACCGCCTCGATGATGGCCAGGCGCTCGCCGACGCCCGCGATCGGGAGCACCGCGCGGTGCCAGGAGAGCGGGATTCGGGCCAGCACGTCAGGCGGGAAGACGTCAACATGATCCAGGATGCGGACGGCGGTGTTGAGGTAGCTCGGTGATGCCGCCAGCTGGGGATGCTTGGCGAGGGCCCGGAACGAGGCCTCCTTGCGCTGGTTGAGCTTGAATCGTTGTCGGCTCCCGCCGAACCAGCGTACGAGCAGGAACCGGCCCACCGCCACCGCAGCGTCGAACCGCGTCCGATGGTGGAGCCGGTTGATCTCCGCTACCGCGCTCTCGATCTCCTCCGCGGCGATGCCCAGAAGCGTCGCGGAGGTGCCCGACGTCGTATCGGGTGGCCGTTTAGCCATCGCGCGGAGCAGCTGTTGAGGCCGTCCTGGACGGGATCGCCCGATCGCCTCCCGCTATCTCTACGTTGCGATGGCGGGAGGCGTTCGCCATTTCCGATTGGAAACACCATGCCCTGCGCGCGTGCCGGATGGTGGTGCCTCGCGGGCGGGGCCACACCGCGCGGGACGGAGGCGAGGAGCAGGAGCGCATGATCGTAAAGGGCGCCAGAAGGGTCAACATCTCGCGCCCTTTGCCAAGAGTGTGTCAAGACCGCACACCGTCGCTGCCTCGATGCCGGCTGCCCGTCGTCACGCACAGCGCTCGGCATTCCCCTCCGCGACTACGGCTGGTGTCGAATCTGGAGAGCCGCTACCGCAGCGCCCGCCCTCTCTCCCCGCCGACGGGCCGACGCCGCATCCGCGAGGCCACCAGTTCCGCCTGCAGGCGCCTCGCCACCTCCGCAGGGATCGGTGACGGCTCCCGAGCGTCGAGCGGCCTGCTCAGCGCCACCTCCGCCCGCCACCGGAGAGCGCGTGCCGTCCTGGTCATGTCGCGCGGAGCGTTGTGGGACCGCGCTGCGCCCGGAGCCCGCCGCGGCAGGGCTCCAGGCCGGGTGGCGTGCTCGGCTCTCCTCCCCACTCCCCCGTTTCTGGGCCCCGCTGCCCCCCTTTGCGGGACTCCGGGTCGCGTACGCGCGCCGCGCCGGTCTCCTTCGCCCCTCACCCATCCACCGCTCCTGACGGCGCCGAGCTGTCGGGCCGGCCGATCACCCCTACGTCTCCGTCACTTTCCGGAGGGCGCGGAGCGCCTGCGTCACCGCCGCCCGCGACACCCCCATGGCCCTCGCGAGGTCCGCCTTCGACTTGTGTACACCCTCCGTTAACAATCGTTGCCACTCGGCCGCCCGAGCCCCTCTCACGACCCGTTCACTGGGTGTTTGATTCGGTCCACTATCAGCCTTCCGCCCATCTTTCCTGGGCACGCCGGCCTCCACCCGCCACGTTCTTTCTGCCGTCCGCGACGGGGAGCCATTTCGTCCCCGACTGCATCCGAAGAGACCGAGATGCTGTTTACCTGGGAGATGATCGTTGAGATTCCCCCCCACCCCGGCAACGGGATGGGGCGGCATCTGCCTCCGCCGGAGGCGCTGCGGTTCGGCCACCGCCGCGTCACGGCGCGGGTGCGGACGGCGCGGTCGCTCCTGGCCGGCCGTAAAATCGCACCGCATTCCACGTCTTGAACGGCGCCCCGGTTCTCGGCGTTTCCACGTGGTCACCCGAGACGCGCAACGGAGACGAGTCCCAGGACCCGCACCCCCGACAAGCACTCCGCGCCGGTGGCTGTCCTACCCCATCGCCTTTGCACGACAGTCGTCCCACCTGGACCGCCGCTTCATACGGTCTGCCCCTGATTTCCGCACGCCCGGCGAAGACGCGGCACCCCGGGGGGCGGGATTCCCGACGTCGCGAGTTTCGTCACGGTTACCTCCGCGAACGTGAGGGATGGCGATGGGTCCTGCCGCCACGCGCGCCCGGCCCTCGCCGCGCGCGGCCGGTTCGCCCGTGACGTCACACGCATGGCCCACTTCCGGGCCCGTCACCTCACCCTGAACCGTCGGCGAACGAGGACAAGGTTTTCGCGCTACGCCGGGAAGCCCGCCGATGCTTGCTTCGAGGGCTCGCTAAGCTCCGCCGCGACGAGCGAACGATCTTCATCAGGGTCAGACCGTATCACAGGCACCCGATCGCGGTCCTGCCCACCTCCGAGTGAGGCCAACCGCGTGAACGCCCAAGGCAGGCGCGGGGCGAAACGCCGCAGAGACGCCACGGCTTGCGCGGCCCCGCTTGTCCCATTCGGCCGCAGCCCGCAGCTCACCCGGCCATGCCGCGGCACCCGCTCACCGCCGCAGCCGCTCCGCCATCAAGAACGCCATCTCCAGCGCCTGGCCGTAGTTGAGCCGCGGATCGACGTCGCTCTCGTAGTCGCGGGTGAGGTCGGCTTCGGTGAGGCCGCACGTCCCGCCAAGCACCTCGGTGACATCGCGGCCGGTGAGCTCGAAGTGTACGCCACCGAGGACCGTGCCTGTGGCGGCGTGCACGGCAAAGTTGGCGTCGAGCTCCGCGAGGATGTCGTCGAAGTGCCGGGTCTTGATCCCGTCGGCGGTCTTGAAGGTGTTGCCATGCATCGGGTCACACACCCAGGTGACCACCCGCCCGGCGGCACGAACGGCATCCACGAGCCGCGGCAGGCGATCGTGGACCTTCTTCGCCCCCATGCGCACGATGAGCGTCAGCCGACCCGGCTCGTCGGCCGGATTGAGGGTGGCGAGGAGCGCGAGGAGGTCCGCGGGCTCCATCGACGGGCCGATCTTCACCCCGATGGGGTTGCGGATGCCCCGGAAGAACTCCACGTGGGCCCCATCGAGTCGGCGGGTGCGCTCCCCGATCCACGGCATGTGGGTGGACAAGTCGTACCAGCCATCCCGGAACGGCGGCAGCTCGCTCACGGCCCGCTCGTACTCGAGGTGAAGCCCCTCGTGGCTGGAGTAGAAGTCGACGGCGGCCAACTCCGCGAGCGGGCGCCCCAGCGACGCATCGAGGAAGCGAACCGAAGCGCGCATCTGTTCGAGGAAGGCACGGTACTCGGCGGCCTTCGCGGACTGGCCCGCCCATCGGAGGTCCCAGACCTCGGGGTGGTGGGCGTCGCCAAACCCTCCGGCGAGGAGGCCGCGAATGAAGTTGAGGGTCAGCGCCGAGCGGTGGTACGCGCGGATCAGGTTCTGCGGGTCGGGGCGACGGGCCTCGGGGGTGAACGCGATCCGGTTCACCAGGTCGCCGCGGTAGGCGGGGAGGGTGACCCCGTCGCGCGTCTCGTCCGGCTCACTCCGCGGCTTCGCATACTGGCCGGCGATACGCCCGATCCGCACCACCGGGCGCCCGCCACCGTAGGTGAGCACAGCGCTCATCATCAGGAGGATCTTGAGCTTCGCGTCGATGACCTTGGAGTTGCAGTCGACGAACCGCTCGTTGCAGTCGCCGCCCTGGAGGATGAACCGCTCCCCGCGGCCGGCCGCCGCGATCTGCGCCTTGAGGCGCTCCACCTCCCAGCTGGTCACGAGCGGGGGCAGGCCGCGGAGCTCGGTGAGCGCAGCCGACAACGCCTCAGGATCGGGGTACTCGACCTGCTGGTCGGCGGGTCGTTCGCGCCAGGAATCAGGGGTCCAGGGGGCCAGGGGGTCTCCGCGAGCGCATGGGGTGTAGCGCCGCCGCGGCTTCCGCGCGAGCGCCGCGACGACGGGTGAGGAAGGCCAGTCCGGCCAACGCCGCGATCGCGGTACCCCCGGGGCCGGACGCCCCGGTCGCACAGCCACAGCCCTCCGAGGCGTCGTCCCGCCGACCCGGATCGGGCGCCGGCGTTCCGCTGTCCACGGGGCAGGCGGAGGCGTCCGCCGCATCCAGCCACGCGTCGTCGCTCTCGGCGACGTCGGGGCAGCCGTCGCCGTCGCTGTCAGCGTCGAGCGAATTGGGGACCTGGTCGCCGTCCGCGTCGGGGTTCGTGGCGTCCTCCGCCGCGCTCAACCGCCCGTCCCCATCATCGTCGGCCTCACGGGCGTTGGGGACGCCGTCGTGGTCGCTGTCCCGGCCCGCCTCCACAGCGTCGGGCGTGCCATCGGCGTCGCTGTCGAGGTCCAAGGCGTCGATCGTGCCGTCGCCGTCGGTGTCGTTCGGGGCGGCAGGGTCCCCGAGCTCGTCGGCAGTAGGGAGGGTGTCGCCGTCGTCGTCCTCGTCCAGGGCGTCGAGGGTGCCATCCCCGTCGGTGTCGGTGGGCGCGGCGGGGTCGCCCAGCTCCACCCCGTCGGGGCGACCGTCGGCGTCGGAGTCCGAATCGTCGGGATCAAGGCCCAGCGGTCGCTCGGTGGTGTCGGGGACACCGTCCCGGTCGCTGTCGTAGCTCTCGGCGGCGCCGTCGCAGTCTTCGTCCACGCCGTCATCCGGGTCGGGCGTCCCCGGGTGGATCATCGGGTCGTCGTCGTCGCAGTCGTCGGCGACGACGGCGAAGCCCTCCGGGGGGTGGCAACCGAGCCAGGTGTCGTCGGGCACCCCGTGACCGTCGTGGTCCTTGTCCCCGTAGAACGTCCCCCGGCTGGTGGGGTCAAGTGAGGGGTCGAGGTCATCGACCTTGCCGTCACAGTCTTCGTCGCGGCCGTCGTCGTCGCAGACCTCGGCCGCGCCCGGGTTGGTGCGCGGGTCGCTGTCGTCGCAGTCGGTCCCATCAACGACGAAGCCGACGTCGATCGTGCACGATGCGCCAGGCGACGCTGGATCGCCGAAGCCGTCGCCGTCGGCGTCCGCAAAGAGCGAGAGGAGCTCGCACCCGGCCTCGCAGACGTAGGGCGCGGTCTGGGCGCAGTCCCGGTCGTTCCAGGCGCCGCCACCGTCGTCCGCGAAGGCCCCACAGTCTTCGTTGCCAGCGTAGTCGTTGGGCTCGCCGGCCCGCCAGTCGGTGAAGGTGGAGGTGCTCCCCCCATCCCAGGCGAACGTGCCTTCCGCGGCCTCGTCGTTGAAGCCGTGCCACCAGTGCGCCGCGCTGTCGAGCGGCTCCGCCACGCCCCAGATCCACGCCTCCTCCGCCGCATCGTGCACGTCCGCGAGGTGGTACCCGTACGCGGCGCAGGCGGCCTGCGCGTCCGCCCAGCTCAGGCGGCTGGTCTGGAAAAGGTAGCTGTGACCGTCGTAGCTCTGCGCCGCGACCGGACAGTCGGCGGCACCTCCGTCGAGCTCGCCGTCGCAGTCTTCGTCCACGCCGTCGCAGATTTCGTTCGCGCCAGGGAAGACGCCCGCGTCGCCGTCGTCGCAGTCGCCGCC
Organism: uncultured Pseudomonadota bacterium; assembly: GCA_903921785.1. Classification (GTDB taxonomy): domain Bacteria; phylum Myxococcota_A; class UBA796; order UBA796; family SXON01; genus SXON01. The sequence goes on along the minus strand of CAIXRH010000063.1, from coordinate 43,602 downwards.
GCCGGCCGCGCTCGCCTCCACCCCGTCGTGGTCCGCGTCGTCGTCGTTGTCGCCGGCACAGTCGGCGTCCACGCCGTCGTACGGTACGTCGGGCGCGCCCGGGAAGGTGGTCGCCGCGGTGTCGTCACAATCCCCACTGAACGCCACGAACCCTGGAGGAACACCGGCGCAGTCCTCGATGGGCGCGCTGGCATCCCCCCAGCCGTCCCCGTCCGCATCGGCGTACCACGTGCACGTGTCGGCGCCGTCGCAGTCCTGGTCCACCCCGTCGGCGGGGGTCTCCGCCGCACCGGGGTAGCTCGCGGCATCGCCATCATCGCAGTCGTCGGCGCTGGACGCGTAGCCGGCCGGGGCAGCGCACGCGCGGACTGCGGCGGTAGTCCCCGCATGACCGTCTCCGTCACCATCCGCATAGAACGTTCCGAACCCCGCGGGATCGACGTCGGGGTCCGCGTCGTCGACGAGGCCGTCGCAGTCCTCGTCCACCCCGACGGCGTCGCACGTCTCTCCGGCGCCGGGGTGAAGGGCGGGGTCGGCGTCGTCGCAGTCGGTGGCGTCGTCGACGAGGCCGGGCTCGTCGGTGCAGGCCCGCTCGCTCAGCGCGGGATCGCCGTAGCCGTCCCCGTCCGCGTCCACGTAGCGGGTGCTCGTGGCGCAGCCGGCCTCGCAGGCGAAGTACGCGGTGGCGGCGCAGTCCTTGTCGTTCCACTGGCCGCCGCCGGTCGTCGCGTACCAGGTGCAATCTTCGCTTCCGCCGAAGTCGTTGGGCTCGCCGGCCCGCCAATTGGTGTACGGGCTGTCGCTGCCGCCGTCCCACGAGAAGGTGCCCTCGGCCCCACGATCATTGAAGCCGAACCACCAATTTGCGGCGGCCACGCTGCCGACCTCGCTCCACAACCACGCGTCCTCCGCGGCGTCGTCCACGTCGGCGAGGTGGTAGCCCCAGCCGGCGCAGGTCGCCTCGGCCGCCGCCCAGGTGGACGACGTGGTGCAGAGCTGGAAGGTGTGCCGCCCGTCCGTCGCCCAGGTGCACCCGCAAGCGCCCTCGTCCACGTCGGCGTCGCAATCGTCGTCCGCGGCGTTGCAAGCTTCGGACGCGCCCGGGTTCACGGCGATGTCGGCGTCGTCACAGTCGACGTCGTCCGCGTAGCCGTCCCCGTCGGCGTCCGCCGACTTCGGGTCGACCAGGAGCCCCCTCCCCTCGACCTCGATCGACGGCGCACAGGCAGCCAGGAACAGCAACGCGGAGATCACCGGCCGACGATAGCCGGCGCAGGCCGCGCTCGCGAGCCGCCTGCACCGGATCTACGCGAGGTCGCTACCAGACGCCGTTGGTGATCTTGATCGAGTAGCCCTGGCAGCTGTACGTCGACGTCGTGCGGAAGACGTGGATGTAGTAGTCGGAGCTCAGGTCATCGCAGTCGTTGTACCAGGTGCCCGTTCCGCAGGTCCGCGTATCGGACGGGATGGTGTGCACCCCCTCCCCGATGTCCTCTTGGAAGACCTCGTACTCGGTGTACCCACTGCCTTCGGGATCGGTCGACGAGCCGCTGCCGCACTCGAGCTGGGCCTCGGTGCATCCGCCCTCGTACACTGCGAAGGCGTAGTCGCTGCTCCCCGAGGTGAGCTCGACGTGGAACCGGTAGGGGTTGTAGCTGCCGCTCACCACGTCGGAGGTCTGGATGAAGTACCAGTCGTCGTCGGACCCATCGAGGATGTTGCCGTCGAACTCGATGGTGGTGGTGCCGTCGTCGGCCAGGGTGGACCAGTCCACGACCGGGTCGCCGCAGGTGTCGCCGTACGCCGAGGTGTCTTCGTAGTCGTCGCCCGGGTCGCAGACCTCGGTGCCGACGACGTTGGACACGCCGCTGGTGTTGCCCGAGGAGTCGGTAGACGTGGCGTAGTAGCTGCACTCATCGCCCGCAGCGACGCTCTCGCTGAAGCTGAACGTGCCCGCTCCGTTGGCGGTGCCGGTGTCCGTGGACGAGCCCGAGGTGCAGTCGATGTACAGGGTGACCGTAGCGAACGCCTCGGTGCTCCCCGACACGGTGACCGAGGTCTCGTTGCGGTACGGGTCGAGGCTGTTGAGCACCGGCGCGTCGGGCGCGCTGTAGTCGCCGACGACGACCGAGTCGCTCGCCGAGCCCGAGGTAGCCGTGCCGTCCGACGCGGTGACCGTGCAGACCCAGGTCTCCCCGTCCGTCGTGTAGCCGGAGCCCACGGTGTCGGCGGTGATCGCACTGAGGACGGCGTTGTCGGTCCACGCGTAGGTGTAGGTGACGAGGTCGCCGTCGGCGTCCGTCGCCGGCCCGGTGACCGAGCACAGCAGATCATCGTCGTCTTCCGGGTAGTTCGGCGTGACGTCGATCGACGGAGCGCTTGGCGCGGAATTCTGGATCACGCGCGCCCCGGAGACCACGCTGGCGCCGGCGTCGTAGCCGTCGAACGGAGTGGCCTCGACCGTGACGCTGTCGCCCTTGGAGAAGTACGTACCGTCGAAGGTGACGTCGGTCGCCCCGACCACCGCCACGCCGTTGACGTACCACTGGTAGGTCTCGCTCTCGCCGTCGCCGTCGGGGTCGGAGTAGCTGGCCGGCACCGCGGTGAGCGTGGTGTCGGTGTACGCGGTCCCCGGGGTGATGGACACACTGCCGAGCGACGGCGGTCCGTTGCCGATGGTGACGCTGTCGACGCCCGCGGGGCCTTCCGAGGCGCCGTCGTCGGGGATGACGTAGACCGTCCACACGTCGCCACGGGTGGTGGCGCTCGCCGGGAGCGGGTTGGAGGTGTACCCCGAGTCGATCCCGTTGAGGTACCAGTAGTAGTGGTAGGTGATCGTGTCGCCGTCGGAGTCGTAGGCGTCGGCGTCGATCACCACGTTGAGCGCATCGCCCGAGCCCGCGGGGTCCGGATCGATGTGGATCGTCGGGGCCTCGGGGGCCTCGTTGATGTAGAGCGTGGCGCTGTCGGTGGCGGTGACCCCGTCCGTGTCGGTGGCCGACACGGTGATGGTGTGCACGCCGTGGGAGAGGCTGCCGTAGTTGAAGTCCACCGAGCCGTCGCTGCCGGCGCCCTGGGTGGAGAAGACCCCGTCGAGGTCGGACTCCCACGCGAAGGTGAGGTCCTCCGGGGCGTCTTCACGATCCGACACCGTCGCGGAGAAGAGCACGGAGTCGCCCAGGTTCACCCGATCGCCGGAGACCGGGGTCAGGAGCGTGAGGTCGGGGCGGCTGCTCTTGGAGACGTCGACGATCTCGGTGTCGGACCCGGTGCGCCCGGTCGAGTCGGTGACCGTGAGCGTGATCTGGTGTTCGCCTTCGGAGAGCTGGAAGGTGCCCGTGGCCTTCCCGTCGCTGGACGGGGCGCTTGAGAGCGGGAGGATGCCGTCGATCGACGACTCCCACTGCACCGTCATCGCTTCGGGGAGGTCTTCCCCATCGCTGACGAGCCCCTGGAACAAGGTGAGCTGATTGGAGAAGTACTCGCCACCGGCGACCGGCTCCTCGATCTCGGCCGTCGGGGCTTCGTTCTTGTTCACCGTGATCGTGACGGTGGCCACAGCGGTCTCGCCGTCGGGGTTCACCGCCGTGAGGCTCACGGTCGACGTACCGCGAGAGAAGACGGTGCTGCAGTTGGAGAGGCCGTTGATGTCGAACACCGCCGACTCGCAGATGGCGCCGCCATCGACGGACCACGTGGCCGAGAGGCTGGTGAGGGTGTCCTCGAAGACCTCGTCCACGACGCGGCCGCGCATGTTCACCGCGACGCCCTCGTCGACGGACGAACCGTCCGCAGGGGTCTCGATCGCCACGACGGGCGGCTTGGTGAACTTGGTGACGGTGTGGTCGTCCTGGCAGGCCGCAAGGAAAACCACGCCCATCGTGAGCAGGAGGGCGGGTCGGATGAGACACCTCCGAAGGCCGCAGTATACGGCAGTCGGGCGATGCCCTCAACCTCCATCCCGCTCTGCCGCGCCACATGACCGCGATCCTCCTCGTCGTCGCGGCGTTCGCGGGCGACGTCCGCGAGGTCGAAGCGGGCACCTGGTGCAGCCGGGGTGAGCGCCTCGGGGGCGCCTCGGTGAGCCGCGTCGAGGTGCACCCCGAGTTCGAGCGCTGCTGGTTGACGGCCGAAGATGGCGCCATGGTGGCGGAGATCGTCCCGTCGGACGGGGTTCACGAAGGGCAGTGTGAAGGCGGCGGCCACACCCTGTTCCCCCGACCGGAGCTGGTGGAGGGCGCAGTGGGGCGGATCCCGCTCGAGCCCCTCTGCGCGCGCCTCCAGGCCACCCCCACCGCCACCCCACTGCCGTTGCTCCCGATCGCGCTGGCCGTCGCGGGTCTGCTGTCGCTCGGTGGCGCGGGGTGGCTCCTGCGGCGGCGCGCAGGCACGGCGTTCGCCCAGATCCTCCTCGGCCTGCTGGTCCCGCTCACGACGACCCCCGCCGCGCTGTTCGACGGCGGCGGCGCCGGCTGGGAGAAGCTCCGCGTGGGCCTCGGCTTGGCCCGCGACGCCGGCTGGGGTCCCGGCTACGCGTTGTGGATGCGCCCGGCGGTGGCACTCCTGGGCGCCAGGCCCGTCGCCGTGTTCAGCACCAACCTGGTCTTCGCGGCGCTGTGGCCGGCGTTCATCGGCGCGATCGGCGAGCGCATCGGCGGCCGCCGCGTGGGCTGGGGCGCCGCCGCGGCCGCCGCGCTGCTCCCGCTCCACAACACCATGGCGCGGAGTGAGGCGATGCACGTCTCCGCGGTGACCTGGGGGACGCTCGCGGTGTTTGGCGCGATCGTGGCGTGCGCCGAGACCGGCGCGCAGGCCGCGATCGGCGCCGGGGTGGCCGGGATGGCCGCGGTGGCCGCGACCGCGACCCGCGGCGACCTGGGCGTGGTGCTGCCGGTGATCGCCGCGGCGGGTGTCTTCGGGCCGACACCGCGGGTGCGGCTTCGGGGAGCGGGGATCGCGACGGTGGCGGGCGCGCTGTCGCTGCCGTGGTTGCACACGGAGAGCGGCGCCCTGGTCCCCGGCTCATCGGTCACCGCGACACGCCTGTTTTCCGCCCTCCTCCCCCACTTCGGGCCGCTCGCGCCCTCCGGGGGCTACCTCGCTTCCCTCCACGCCTCGCTCACCCCCCCCGTCTGGTGGGCGCTTGCGGTGGCCGCGATCCTCCTCGCGCCGCGACGACCGGTCCTGTTCGCCGTCGCCTGGGCCGCGGTCGCGGGGCTGCCGTTCCTCCTGAAGGTTGAACCAGCGCCGGACGCCCTGCGATTGCAGGCGTTCGCCCAGGGCGGGCTGGTGCTGCTGCTGGGCCTGGCGTTCAGCCGCGCGAGCTGGGCCGCTGCGGTGCTGCTGCTGGTCGGGGTGGCGACCGGCCCGAGCCTCCGGGGGCCGACGTGGCTTCATCGAGAGGAGTGGCGGTTCTTCATCGAGCTGTCCGAGCGGCTCCCCTCGGGGAGCGTCGTGCGGCTCGACCCCGGCCGCCCGCACGGGGACGCTGCGGCCGAGGTGCTCTCCACCGCCGGCGGCGTCCGCTGGACGGCGGACCCCGCCGCCCGGGTAGACTGGGAATACCGCGGAGCCGCGCCTCTGGCTTCCGCTGCCGAAGAAGGGCCCGTCCAGACTGGACTGGCGCCGACTCGCGCGTGCCTGGCCACGGATGTGGACGGCGAACCGGCCCTTCGCCGGTGGCGCCTGGAGCTACACCCGGTTTCCCCGTAGTCGCCGAGGCCTCCCCCCGGGCGGTGACGTTTCACGGCCGGCCCCGCCGGCCGGCGCCTGGGACGGGCGTCCGAAGCGCCAACGTTGGTCTGGCGCCCCCCTCGTCGCGTGCCGCTCGCCAACGACGATTCTCTCTCAGCATCGTCCGCAGAAAGCCGATCGGGTCCCCATGAACCGCCTGGTGCCAGCTCGGCTCGTCGTGCACGGCCTCTCCATCCTCGGCCTCGTCTTCATGGGCGAGGTCACCACGATGTACCTGCTTCCTCACCTCGCGCCGGGGATGACCGACGGGTGGCTGGCGCTCCTCGATGCCGCGCTGGTCTGCGCCATTGTCACGCCGCCGCTGGCGGGGTTCATCCTGGTGCCGCTCTGGCGCCGCCACGAGGAGCAGCGCACGGTCGCCGAAGCCAGGGAAGCCAACCTTCGCGAAGACGGCGCGCGTCAGCAGTTCGAAGCCCAGCTTGGCCGTGCGTTGTCGCTGGTCGACTCCGAGTCGGAGGCCCTCGACGTGACCCGTCGGGCGCTGGTGAAGGTGCTGCCGCTCACCCCCGTGGAGCTGCTGCTCGCGGACTCCAGCGAGGCCCACCTTCGCGCCGCGATCCGCGTGGCCCCCGAGGCCCAGCGCGGCTGCTCCGTGGAGTCCCCGAGGCGCTGCGTCGCGGCTCGCCGCGGACAGACCCTCCGCTTCCCGGATAGCGAAGCCTTCGACGCCTGTTCTCACCTCCGAGATCGCGACATGGGACCCTGCTCCGCGCTGTGCGTCCCGATGTCCGTCATGGGTCGGGTGGTCGGCGTGATCCACGCGTTCCGGCCCGTCAGCGACTCGCCGCTGGACGAACACGCCGTGCCGCTCGAAGCGATCGCCAACCAGGTGGGCACGCGGCTCGGCATCGTGCGCGCGGCCGCGACGATGCAGGTCCAGGCCTCCACCGACCCGCTCACGGGCTTGCTCAACCGCCGCTCCTTCGAGTCCGCCGCCACGCCGCTGCTGCGCGCCGGCCGTCCGACCGTGGTCGCCATGGCGGACCTCGACAACTTCAAGCGGCTCAACGACACCTACGGCCACGAAGCTGGCGATCGAGCCCTACGCACGTTCGCCCGTACCCTCCGGACCTCTCTGCGTGGCCACGACGTGGTCGGACGGCTCGGGGGCGAAGAATTCGCGGTGGTTCTGCCCGATTGCACCACGGAGGACGCGGTGCGGGCGCTCGAAGGCATGCGCACCGCGCTGATCACGGCGATCGCGCGTGCCGGCGTGCCGCCCTTCACCGTGTCCGTCGGCGTGGTGGACGCGAACGCCGCCGACGGCCTGGACGCGCTCACTTCCCTCGCCGACAAGGCGTTGTACGAAGCCAAACGCGCGGGTCGCGATCGCATCATCGTCGCGGGCGTGGGCGCCGTCGACGTGGGCGAGGCGGTCCGGACGCCGCGGGGCGCCTTGGAGAGCTGACTCCGGGTGGCGAGCAGGGTCCGCGCCTTTCAGGGGATTGAGGGCGCCATACACCCGCAGGCCCGAACGGCGAGGGCGCCAGGCGCAACGACCGTCAGCCCTCCCCTTCCATCGCCCCCGATCGTACGCCCGGACTCGCCGGGCGCGGTCGGCCTCAGCGTACCACGCCGCCGATGGTCACCCGATTCCGCCCGTTGTTCTTGCTCTCGTAGAGCGCCTTGTCCGCGACCTCGCTGAGCACGGTGGCGAGGCGGTCCAGGTCCACCTTGGAGCCCGAACCGACGAACGTCGAGACGCCGAACGAGGCGGTTACCCGCAGGGGGCCCTGGTGGGTGGTGACGGTGGCGCGGGCGATCGCCTCGCGGAACCGCTCCGCCGCCGCGAGCGCCTGGTGGGCGTCGGTGTCCGGGAGGACCACGGCCAGCTCTTCGCCGCCGAGCCGCGTCTTGAGGTCGGCGTCGTGCGACGCGCCGACGAGCGCCGCCGCGGCAGCGCGGAGCACCGCGTCGCCGGTGGCGTGGCCGTAGTTGTCGTTCACCGACTTGAATCGATCGAGGTCGACCATCACGAACGAGACTGGCCGGGCGTCGACGGAGGCGCGGGTGAGCAGGTCCCGGAAGAGGCTGTCGAAGTGACGGCGGTTGCAGAGGCCGGTGAGCGGGTCGAAGAAGGCGAGGCGCGCGAGCTCTCCGTTCGCCATCGCGAGCTGCTCCATGAGCATCTCCTTCTCCATCAACAGCCGCTCCAGCCGCTGGGTGAGCTCTTCGTAGCTCACGTTCATCTCCACCAGGGTCCGGTTGGCCTCGGCGAGGATCGCCGCGAAGTTGGGCTGGCGGGAGACGCGCATGCCGAGCGCGCTCGCGGCCGACTCAACCTCGGCGGGGATGGCCTCCAGCACCTTGTCGGAGGCAGCATCATTGAGCTTGTAGGCTCGCTTGAGGATGGCGCGCACCTCGCTCAGCGCCTCGTTGGACCGTACGGCGAGCAGCGTACACACCAGATCGGCGCACTGCGCCAACGTCGCGAGCTCGCGGACCGGCCCGACTGCGATCGAGGCCGGATCGTGGTGCCCGGCCAGGGCGTCCGTGAGCTGCCGAGGGAGCCCCCACCGTTCACCCAGCGCCCGCGCGAGCCCGTCGTGGCCCACGCCGTAACGCTCGCGCTCTTCGACCCGGCGTTCGTCGGGCGTCATCGCCCGCCATCGAGGCCAGTGGGTGAAGTCCTTCCGGTTGGCCTTGATCATCGCCAACATCCCGAAGTCCTGGAGGAGGCCGATGGTGAACGCCTCCTCGGGCGGCACGACCCCGGACACCCGGGCGACCGTGCGGGCAGCGACGGCGCGCCGGAGGCAGTCCTCCCAGAAGACCTCCAGGTCCTGGGCGCGCAGGCCGGAGTTTCGCAGCGAATCGCGCACCGCAAAGCAGATCGCCAGGTTCCGCAGCGCCCGGATGCCGAGCACCGTGACCGCGCGCGCCGCGGCGGTCACCGGCTGCTTCAGCCCATAAAACGGTGAGTTCACCGTACGGAGCAGCTCCGCGGTGAACGCCGGATCCGACGCGATCACCGCGCCGAGCTTCTCGGAGGTGATCTCGGGATCCGAGGCCAGGCGCACGACCCGGGCGATGGCAGCGGGCGGTGACGGCAGGTCCGCCGGATTCACCGAGAGTTGCGCGGAAGCCTCTTGCATAGACCCTCCTGGTCGTGCTCGACCCCAAACGGATCGAATCTGACGATCTTGAGCAACACCTCGCGGTTCTGTGCGTCCATTTGCCGCAGCATCGGTCCTCGGCCCGCTGGGTTGAGGAAAAGCGCCACGGTTGACACCGCGTCAGCGACCGCGTACAACCGGCGACCGCACGCCCGGAGCGCCCATGATCCCGCTTCTCCTCGCTTTCGACCTCGCCTGCGCGAAGCACGGCGGCACCTACGAGGTGGCCGCAGCCGCCGCCCAGCCGGTGGCCTCCGAGACCGTCAGCACCCTGCGCGCCGAGGCCGAAGCGGCCTGGAACGAGCGCGGCGACAAGGCCCAGCTCCAGGTCGCGCTCCAGCGCTATGAGGCGCTGTACGCGACCAACCCCCAGGATCGCGACGTGGCGCTGCATCTCGTCCGCGGCTGGTACTTCCTCGGCGACGGCCACGAGACCGACAAGGCCGCCAAGCTCGCCGCCTGGAACACCTCGATCGAGTGGGGCAAGAAGTGCCTCGCGCTCAACACCGAGTTCACCGCGCTCCTCGCGAAGGGCGACGAGACGGAGGCCACCGCCGCGCGCGCCTTCCAGTCCACCGACGTGCCCTGCCTGTACTGGACGAGCTCGGCGCTCGGCAAGTGGGCGAAGCTCTCCGGCATCGCGGTAACGCTGAAGCACCTCCCCACGGTGAAGGCCTACATGACCCGGGTTGGCGAGCTGGAGCCTACCTACTACTACTCGGGTCCGGACCGCTACTGGGGTGCGTACTACTCGGCGATCCCCAGCTTCGCGGGGCAGGACCTCGGGAAGTCCAAGGAGTACTTCGACAAGGCGCTGTCCACCTACCCGGACTTCCTCGGCACCCACGTGCTGCTCGGTGGCGAATGGGCCACGAAGAAGCAGGACAAGGAGACCTTTGAGAAGGAGCTCAACTGGGTGCTCCAAGCCCCGGTGGATCGCCTCCCCGAGGTGAAGCCGGAGATGGAGGCCGAGCAGCGTAAGGCCCGCGCCCTGCTCGACTCCGAAGCCGACCTGTTCGGGAAGTGAGGCACCCATGAGCTCCCGCTTCTTCGACGCTGCCGACGGCACCCGCGTCCACACGGTCTCCTACGGCTCGGGCCCGGTGGACATCCTGGTCCTCGGCGGACTCGCCGAGCACGCCGGTCGGTACACGCACGTCGCGCCCGAGTGGGCCGCCCGCGGCGCCACCGTCACGGTGATGGAGCTCCGCGGTCACGGAAATTCCGGGGGTCGACGCAGCCACGTGCTGAGCTGGTCCGAGTACCGGGATGACGTGAAGGTCGTCGCCGCGTCGTTGCGCCCCGGGTGGCGCTTCTTCGCCCACAGCATGGGCGGCCTCGTGGCGCTCGACTCCGTGCGCGAAGGCCTCGCCCCCTCGAAGCTCGCGCTCTCCAACCCGCTCTGCGGGGTCAAGGTGAAGGTGCCTGGGTGGAAGACGACGGTCGGTCGCGCCCTGAGCCGGGCCTGGCCCACCCTCGCGCTCACCAATGAGGTCGCCCCCGAGGCGCTCAGCCGCGATCCGGCGATCGGCAAGGCCTACCTCGCAGACCCGAACGTCTACAACAAGGTCACCGCCCGGTGGTTCACCGAGATGACCGCGGCGCAGGCGCGCGTCGCCGAGATGGCGAAGCCGCCGATGCCGGTGGCCTTCTTCCTCTCCGACACCGATCCGATCACCGACTCGGCGGCGTCGAAGCGGGTCGCCGGCCGGATCGGCGCGGCGGTGCACGACTATCCGGGAATGCTCCACGAGCTCGTGAACGAGATCGGCAAGGAGCAGGTGATCGCGGACATCGGAGCCTGGTTGGTCGGCTGAGCCCACGACGCGATACCTTGGTCCGATGCGGAACCGCCTCATCGAGTTGCTGCGTGAGAAGTCCTACCGGCGCATGCGGGTGGTGCTCGCCTCCGGCCGTGAATCCGACTTCTACGTGGATGCGCGCCAGACCACCCTCCACGCCGAGGGGAGCTGGATCATCGGCTCGCTGATCCACGCCCGCCTCGCCCCCGAGGTGGTCGGCGTCGGCGGCCTCACCATGGGGGCCGACCCCATCGCCTCCGCCGTCGCCACGGTTTCCTGGCCGGCCGGCCGGCCGGTGCACGCGTTCATCGTACGCAAAGAGCCGAAGGGCCACGGAACGCAGACCTGGGTCGAGGGCCGCGCGAACCTCCCGGTCGGCTCGCCGGTGGCCATCGTGGAGGACACCACGACCACCGGGGGCTCCTTGCTCAAGGCGGTGGACCGCGCCGAGGCCGACGGGCTGCGCGTGGTTCAGTGCTTCACCGTGGTGGACCGTGAAGAGGGCGCCGCCGAAGCCCTCGCCGCCCGCGGGTTCACGCTCGAGGCCTTGGTGCGGCGCACCGAGCTCGAGTCCGCGTGATGTTCCTGGCGCTCTGCACGCTGGCCTCCGCCGGGGAGCTCGCCGAGCGCCACGCGTACGAGCGCGCCGTGGCCGCGGCCACCCGCGAGGTCCGCATCTACGATGGCTGGTACACCGCCTTGCTCCTCCGCGGAACCCGCGTGGATGACCCCTTGCGGCGCGCCCAGGCCGCCCGCCTCGCAGAGACCACCAACGGCGCCAGCCCCGGTCCGGTCACCCCCGAAGGGCCGGTCGTAGTGCTCACCGCCGGGGGGCAGTGGAAGGACGAGCTCCGCTTCTCGGCCGATGGCTCCACCCCGTGGACGATCACCCTCTACGCCGGGGAAACCGCCTGCGCGGCCCCCGCGAGCCTCGTGGTGACCAAGCGTCCGAACGCCGCCGACCACCTGCTCTACCCCCACCTCACCGACTGGGACAAGTTGATCCAGGTGACCTGGCCGGCCGATGCGTGCGGCGGCGCCGAGCCGGATCGGCTGGTGCTGTCCAGCGGTCGCGGCCGCGGAGAGCTACGATGGGGAGAGTGAACGTGGGCCTGATCCGATGCTCCTGACCCTCCTCAGCAGCGCGTACGCGCTCACCTTGGCAGAGGCGGTCGACCGCGCGGCCGAGGTGAACCCCCAGTCCATCGTGGCCGGGCTCGAGGTCTCGCGCGCCGAGCTCGACGCCGCGGAGCGGTACGTGAAGCTCGGGCCCACCCCCGAGCTCGACCTCAGCCGCACCTTCGCCGGCGGCGCCCAGACCACGCACGACCGGGTGAAGGTCACGATCGGCGCGCTGGACGCCGCCGCCTGGCTCGACGCCGCGGGCGCGTCCTCCGCCGCCGTCGCGCTTCGCCACGCCCGCGCCGGCACCGCGCTGGACGCGCAGTACGCCGCCGCCACGCTCTACGTCTCGGCGATCGAGGCCGACCGCGCGGTGGAGGCGGCGAAGGTCTCCGAGAAGGCGGCCACCGACACCGCTGCGGCCGTCGCCGGGCGGGTGCGCGCCGGCGTCGACAGCGAGCTCGTCTCCCGCAGCGCCGACGCCTCCGTCCTCGTCGCGCGTGCGGAGCGCCTTCGCGCCGAGGCGGAGGGCCGCGTCGCCCGACTGCGCCTCGCCCGCGCCCTGGAGCTCGACGACCTCGGCACCCTCGAGGTCCCCGCGGCCCTCGGGCTCCCCGCGGCCGGCTCCGCCGCGTCCCCTTGGCTCGACGAAGCGGCACAGACGGTGCGCACCGCCCGTTGGCAGCACGCCGAGGCCCTCGCCGATTGGCTCCCCAAAGGTGGCCTCGAGGCGAAGAGCGACCTCGACCCGATGGCCTGGTCGGTCACGCTCTCGGCCACCTGGAAGCTCGATGGCGTCGCAGGCCCCTTCCTCCACGAACGCCGCAGCGCCCTGGCCGTTCGCATCGCCGAGACCCAGTACGACGCGATGAAGCTCGATTTCGCCGCCGAGCTCTCGATCGCCGTGGAGCGTGCTCGTGCCGCCCAGGCCGTGCTCGAAGCCCAAGCCGCGCGCGAGGCGCTGGCAAACGAAGCGGTCGCCCTCGGGCAAGCCCAGCTGGCAGCCGGCGTCACGACCTCCATCAACCTGCTCCGCCTGGTCGACGACCTCGCCAGCGCCAGCAAGGCCCGCGTCGCCGCCGAGCTGGACGCGCAGGTGGCCACGCTCGAAGCGCGTAGGCTGGCCGGCGAAGCGTGGTAGCCTCCTCGGAATGACCGGCTCCGCCCCCCCGCCTCCCCCTCGCCGATCCGGCGCCGTCGCCTTCGGGATCGTGGCCGCGTTCCTCGCGCTGAGCTGCCTCATGCTCGTCCCGATCACCGGGATCGTCGCCGCGATCGCCATCCCCAACTTCATGGCGATGCAGATGAAGGCCAAGCGGGCCGAGGTTCCCGCGAACGTGGACGCGATCAAGACCACCGAGCTCGCCTACGACGCCGCCTTCGACGGCTTCGTCCCCTGCGGAAGCCGCGGCGACGCCGAGTCCATGGTCGGCAAGAACCAGCACGACTGGTTCGACGACCCCGCCGCGCCGTGCTTTGAGCAGCTCGGCTGGCAGCCCGACGGCAAGGTCCGTGGCAGCTACTGGGTCACCGTGGACGCCGCCCATCACGAGTTCACCGTCTACGGGGTGAGCGACGTGGACGGCGATGGGCAGGTCGCCGAGTATCGCGCATCCCTGACCCGCAACGCCGAGCGAGTCACGGACGAGCACGCGTACTGACCCCGCGGCCTACCACCGCCGCTGCAAAACCGTGTCCCGCACCCCACGAAGGTCCTGGTTCGGGTAGTCCAGCGTGAAGTGCAGCCCGCGGCTCTCCTTCCGCCGCAGCGCGCTCTCGATCACCAGCTCGGCCACCGTCGCGAGGTTGCGCAGCTCCACCAACGGGGCGGTGAGGCGGAAGTCCCAGTAGTAGTCGTGGATCTCGTCCTTCACCAGCTCCACCCGGGCGCGGGCCCTCAACAGCCGCTTGGTGGTGCGCACGATGCCGACGTAGTTCCACATGAAGCGGCGGATCTCGTCCCAGGTCTGGGTGATGACCACCTGTTCGTCGCTGTCCACGGCGCGACCGTGATCCCACTCGGGGATGTCCACCGGAGGGGCGGGCTCCCTCAGCCGCTCGGCGGCGATGCGCGAGGCGTGGTCCGCGTAGACCACCGCCTCCAAAAGCGAGTTGGACGCGAGCCGGTTCGCCCCGTGCAATCCCGTACACGCCGCCTCGCCGATGGCGAAGAGGTTGTGCACGCTCGACTCCCCCTCGAGGTCCGTCTGCACGCCCCCGCAGAAGTAGTGGGCGGCCGGCACCACCGGGATGGGGGCGACGGCCATGTCGATCCCCAGCTCCAGGCAGCGTTTGTAGATGTTGGGGAACTTCGCCTGGAGGGTCGGCCGGTCCAGGTGAGTCATGTCGAGGTAGACGCAGTCGTCGCCGCGGCGCTTGAGCTCGGCGTCGATCGCCCGGGCCACGATGTCGCGCGGAGCCAGCTCGGCGCGGGGGTCGTACCGCGTCATGAAGGCCTCCCCGCTACGGAGGCGGAGCACGCCGCCTTCGCCGCGCAGCGCCTCGGAGATGAGGAAGCTCTTCGCGTGCGGGTGAAAGAGAATGGTAGGATGGAACTGGACGAACTCCATGTTCGCGATCCGGGCCCCAGCCCGCCACGCCATCGCAATCCCATCGCCGCTCGCGATGTCGGGGTTCGAGGTGTAGAGGTACACCTTTCCGGCGCCGCCCGTGCAGAGCGCCACGATCCGTGCGGCCTCCACCGACACCTGGCCGGTCTTCGGGTCGAGCATGTAGGCGCCGAGCACCCGATCGGGGTCGGTGGGCGGGCGGCCCCGGCGCCGGGCGATGCTGTTCTCCGTGATGAGGTCCACGGCGATGTGGTCCTCCATCAGCTCGATGTTTGGCTCCTCGGCCACCGCCGCGAGCAGCGCGCGGACGAGCTCCGCTCCCGTGAGATCGTCCGCGTGGAGGATCCGACGCGTGCTGTGGCCGCCCTCACGGTGGAGGCTGTAGTCGCCACCGTGCTGGGAGAACTTCACCCCGAGCTCGATGAGCTCGCGGATGCGGTCAGGGGCATCGCGGACCGTCTGCTCCACCGCGTCGGGCCGGCACAGGCCAGCCCCGGCGATGAGCGTGTCCTGCACGTGGGCCTCGGCGGTGTCGTCGGGCGCCCAGACGGCGGCGATGCCGCCCTGGGCATACGCCGTGTTCGACTCCTCGCGGTTGACCTTGGTGCAGAGCCGCACCGTGCCGTGCCGCGCCGCCCGCAGCGCAAAGAAGAGCCCGGCGACGCCGGTGCCGAGGACGAGGAAGTCGGCCATGATGCCCGCGGCTAACCCGCTCAGTTGGTGCTGAGGCTCTCGGCGGTCACCGACCGCGTGCCGAGCACGGTCAGGTCACACGAAGCGGTGCTCAACGTCGCGGTCGTGGTGCTCGCCTGACCGTCCGTGCCCAGCACCTCGATCGCGCAGACGTCGCCCACCGGCGTGTCGAGGACCACCGCGAAGTCCCGGGTGAAGTGGTGGTGACCGGGCCGGTAGAGGAGCCGGAAGTAGTCGGTCACGTCGAAGCTGACCCCATCGATCGTGCCGTAGGCCCGCTTCATCTGGCTCGGGGCCGTGATGATCATGTCGGTGCCGATGTCGGCCACGATGGTGATCTCGCCGCCGTCGAAGGTGATCGTGTGGGTGTTGACCACCCAGCTCGGGTCGTCGCAGGGGCCAAACGTCATCACCGAGCTGTCGTAGACGGAGGTGCCGTTCGGGTACAGGGTGAAGGTGGCCGAGGCGCCAGTAGTGGAGTCCGGTACCCGACCGTCGAGCACCAGCGGGTTCGGCGCCGAACCGGCGGGGCCGGCGAGGATGATCGACTGCCCGAGCGTCCAGGGCACGCCGCCGGTGGTGGTCATCGGCTGGGTGCCGATCTCGTAGGTGTAGGTCGAGCTGCCGTAGGTCTTCGGATCGGTGGCGGTGGTGCCCTGGCCGTTCATGGCCGGCTGCGCCGTCGCGTCCGCACGGATGGTGCAGACCGGGAGGGCGAAGGGGTAGGTGCCCTCTTCGGTGGGCATCGGGTACGTTCCGGCGACCACACGCATCCGCGCCTTCGCCGCGAGCTCCCCCGCGAGATCACGGGCTTCATTCGGCAACGCGCAGTATTCGGCGTCACGGGTGACCTGGAGCTGTCCGAGCCAGCCAGCGTCCCCGACGTAGGCCGATGCGTCGGGACAGTGTGCCCACTCGGGGTCGAGGCCGGTGTCGCCGGTGTCGGCCGTGTCCGCGGTGTCGCCCGAGTCAGCGGTGTCCTGCGTGTCCGTGCTGTCGCCGGTCTCCGCGGTGTCGGCCGTGTCGGAGCCCGAGGTGTCGGCCGTGTCGGAGCCCGAGGTGTCCAGCGTGGCGGTACCGCACGCGGCGAGGAGGAGCGTCAGCGAGAAGAGCGGGGAGCGGAGCATGGAGCCTCAGTCAGGTTTAGCGGAGGAAGGGTCACGGTACCCCAGGAATGACCCAGGGCTCCACCGCTTTTTTCTAGTTCCCGGAGAACACATAGACCGAGCCGCCGCCGGTTCCCCCGGTGGACTCACTGACGGCGCCGATCGCGACGTCCCGGTGACCGTCGCCGTCGAAGTCGCCCACCGCGAACGCCTCGCCGAACTGGTCGCCGGCGCCTTCGCCGGTGAAGACCGCCTCGGCGTCGGAGGGGCCGAAGCTGCCGGTCGGGGGGCCGAAGAACAGATACGCCGAGCCGGACGCGACGCCGCCGTGACTCGCGCCGATCGCGCCGACCAGCAGGTCGCCCGCGCCGTCTTCGTCGATGTCGGCGATCGTGAGCCCGAGCCCGAACTGGTCGTTGGCCGCGCTGCCGCGGACCACGAAGTCGGTGCTCCCGAGATCCACGGAGGCGGACGGGGGTGCGAGCGTGATGTAGGTCGCCCCCACGTAGGTGCCGGAGGCGTTGCCGTAGGAGCCAAGCGCGATGTCGGCGCGCCCGTCGCCGTCGTAGTCGCCCATCGCGAGCTCCTCACCGGCGTAGTCGTTGGCGGTCTCCCCAAGGAAGGTCGCGTCTGCATCGCTGAAGTGGACGTCGCTGGTCAGCCCCCCGTAGAACAGGTAGCCGCCGCCGCCATACGGCGTGCTCATCGACGAGTAGGGCGCCACGGCCAGGATGTCCCCGATGCCGTCGCCGTCCACGTCCGCGCCGGCGCGAAGGTACCGGCCGGCGTACTCGTAGGTGCTCGAGGCGAGGATGCGCACGTCGTAGCTGGTGGCCAGCGAGTAGTCGCCGGCGACGAGCGGCCCGTACTCCAGGTAGATGGCGCCGCCTTCGTAGGCGCCCACCGGATCTTCGTACGCGCCGATCACCACATCATCCACCCCGTCCCCGTTGACGTCCGCGATCTCCGAGCCATGCCCGACCTCGGCGCCGTAGGTGCCGCTCCACTGGATGTCGGCGTTGTCGAGGTCCACGTCCCCCGTGAGCGGACCGAACGCCACCCACTCCTTCTCGGTTCCGTCGGGCGCGCCGACCGCGAAGTCGAGCTCGCCGTCGCCGTCGACATCGCCGATGCCGATCGAGCGCCCGGCGTACGATGAGCTGCTCGGGGAGAGCGTGTAGTCGTCGTCGAGCGCCCGGCCGGTGGTGAAGGGGCCCAGGGCGACGTAAGCAGCGCCACGGTAGCCGTTCGCCATTTGCGCGGCGACCATGAGGTCGTCGTTGCCGTCGCCGTCCACGTCGCGGGAGAGGAGCATTCGCCCCGCGTCGGCGCTCGCGCCCGGAGAGTAGAGCTTCGACTCCGCGACGCTGGCTTCCACGGTGCCGTCGAAGGCGCAGTGGGCGTCGCGACCGTCACAGTCGTTGTCGACGCCGTCCTCGCAGGTCTCCTCCACCCCAGGATTCACCAGCGGATCCCCGTCGTCGCAGTCATCGCCGTCGCAGGCCTCGGTCCAATGGCCGTCGCCGTCCAGGTCGAAGTCTTCGTCCTTCTCCCCGTCGCAGTCGTCGTCCACGCTGTTGCACAGCTCGGGGGCACCCGGGTGGCCGGAGACCTCGGACGGTCGGCAATCGTCACCATTCTCGACCCAGCCCGCCGGCGGATCACACGTCTCCTCGGAGTCGTAGGGGTTGCCGTACCCATCCCCATCCACGTCGCTGTACCAGGTGCCGAGCACCCCGACGTCGGGACGACCATCGCAGTTGGTGTCCAGCCCGTCGCAGTTCTCGGGGACTCCGGGGTTCACGGTAGCGTCTGTGTCGTCGCAGTCCTCCCCCTGCTGCACCGCACCTTGGCCGGGGGTGCAGGTCTCGGCCTCCGTGGTGGGATCGCCGTACCCGTCGCCGTCCGCATCCGTGAACCAGGTGGCGACGGCCTCGTCGGGCCGACCGTCGCAGTTGTCGTCGAGCAGGTTGCAGAGCTCGGCGGCGCCCGGGTTCACCTGCGCGTTTCCGTCGTCACAGTCGTCCTGGTTGTCCGCGAAGCCCGCCGGCTGAGCGCATGCGCGGACGACCTGGGCGCCGACGCCGTAGCCATCGCCGTCGGCGTCCTGGAACCACGTGAGGTCCAGCCCGTTGTCCGCCGTCCCGTCGCAGTCCTGATCGACCCCGTCACACAGTTCGGTCGCGCCCGGGTAGATCCCGCCGTCGCCGTCATCGCAATCCAGGCCGGCCGGTGAGCCATCGCCGTCCGCGTCCGTCGCTCCCGTATCGGACGGCGGCGTTGCGCAGGCCGCGAGGCCGAAGCACAGGACGATCACGAACCGGCGCATGGGGAGCTCCCTGCCATAGAGCATGCCCCGATCGTCGCGGGGTCGCCACCGTCGCGTAACGGTCGCCGCGCCGCCGCGCTTTTTTCTCCCCGGGCCCCGACGACTGCGATATCCTCGGCCCTTCGGGAGCCTGCCCATGAACAGTCGCCGGGATTTCCTCCGCAACGCGTTTTTCGGCCTCGCAGTGCTCGCGGTGCCGGGCGCAGCGCTGGCGGGGGTGGTGCACCCCGGCTTCCTGCTCCACCCGTTGGGTCCCGACGCCGAGCTCGGCCTCGGGTGGCGACTGGCCAAGGTATTTCCCCCGTTCGAAGGGGCGATCACCCTGAACCTGGTGAACGAAGACGGGCGTCAGGCCCGGGTCGACCTCTGCTTGAGGGACGGCGCGCCGAAGGGCCCCGCCAGCACCGAGCAGATCGACTTCATCGTGATGGACGGCGCCGACGGCACCTCGCCGATGGACGAGTCGCTGGGCCGGGTCCTCCGCCGCCTCGCCGCCACCGTCCGCGAGAACGAAGGCGCCGACGACGGCCGGATCGCCAAGCTCTCCTCCCACGCCGTCCGCGCCTGGGCCCACCCCGAGTCGTTGGCGGCCGCCGCCACCCGCCTCTCCCCCGGAGCGCCGCAGGCATGAGCGAGAACGAGCTTCAGACCGAGGTCGACGAGCGCCGCGTGCGCTTCTCGATCGACGAGTCCGTCTACGACCTCGACGTGGTGATGGGCGCCGCCTACCTGTTCCTCGATCGGGGCTACGTCTTCCTCGATCGTGTGGGCGATCGCCGCATCCAGGTGGCCCTGCGCACCCGCAAGCCCGCCTCCGAAGCGGAGCTCCACGCCCTCGCCGGGGAATTCGCGAACGAGCTCCTCAACCAGGCGCTGCGCAAGCGCGTCGGCGAGGCCAACGGTCGGCTCCGCGAGTTCATCATGGCCAAGGCGCTCTTCGCCGCCGATGGCCCCTCCACGATCGACCGGCTCCTCGCCGAGCTCGACGCCGAGGAGATGGCCGCCGACGACCTCGACATCCCCGTGCCCTGGGAGAAGCCCTCCGGTGGCTGAGCCGATCGCCCTGCGCTTCCACAAGTCGCTTTACGACGAGGACGCTGTCCGTCGCGCCGCGGAGCGCTTCGCCGCGCTCGGCAACTACGAGTTGGGCGCCTCCGAGGCCGATTGGCTGGTGTCCATCGTCCCCGTCCGGGAGAGCGTGCGGGCTCGCCTCGGCGACGAGCTCTCCAACCATGCGCTCTTCGAGACGATCCTCGGGCGGAAGGGGATGAACACGTGATGCTCACCCCGCTCAAGGTCGACCCCACCACGTTCGACGAGGGCAGCGTCGGCTACTTCCGCTACGGGATGGTCGGGGACAAGGTCCTGCTCACCAACGATGTGGGTGAACACCTCTTCCTCACCCCTGAGGAGTTCCGCCGGTTCATCGCCGGGCAGGTGCAGGCCGACGAACCGCTCTACGCCAACCTCCGCAAGCGCTACTTCCTCAAGCGCGACCTCGACGTGGAGCAATTCGCCACCAAGCTCCGCCGCAAGAAGGCCTTCTTGCAGAACGGGCCCCACCTCCACGCCATCGTCACCACGCTCCGCTGCAACCACGCCTGCCGGTACTGCCACGCCAGCCGCACCGACATGACGGCGACGGACACCGACATGTCCTTGGAGACGGCCCGGAAGGTCGTCGACTTCGCGTTCCGCTCCCCCACCCCGGTGCTCGGCTTCGAGTTCCAGGGAGGCGAGCCCACGGCCAACTTCCCGGTGATCCGCTTCGTGGTGGACTATGCGCTGGAGAAGAACCGGTACGAGAACAAGGAGCTCCTCCTCTCGACGGTGACGAACCTCACCCTGATGGACGAGGAGAAGATGCACTTCCTCCTCGACCGTGGCGTGAGCATCTGCACTTCGCTCGACGGCCCCGCCGACCTCCACGACAAGAACCGCGGGTGGATGGAGAAGCAGAGCTCCCACGCCACGGTCACCGGCTGGATGGACAAGTTCAACGCCGAATGGGTCCGCCGTGGGTTCGACCCCGACCTGTTCCACGTCGACGCGCTGATGACCACCACCCGCGCCTCGCTCTCCCGCGGGCGCGACATCGTGGACGAGTACGTGAACCGGGGGATCCGCAGCCTGCACCTGCGCCCGCTCAACCCGTTCGGGTTTGCGGTGAACACCTGGCAGCAGGTGGGCTACACGATGGACGAGTTCCTGGCCTTCTACCGGTCCACCCTCGACTACATCATCGAGCTCAATCGCAAGGGCGTGTTCGTGCAAGAACGCCTCGCGTCGGTCTTCCTCACCAAGATGTTCACCCCGGACGACCCGAACTACAGCGACTGCCGGTCGCCGTGTGGCTCGGGCAGCGCCCAGCTCGCCTACAACTTCGATGGGTCGATCTACACCGACGACGAAGGCCGCATGGCCGCGCACATGGGCAACGACTTCTTCAAGCTGGGCCACGTCGACACCTCGAGCTTCGACGAGATCCTCCGCCACCCCACCGTGAAGGCGCTGAAGGTCGCCTCGATCCAGGATGCGCTGCCGGCCTGCCACAGCTGCGTGCACAAACCGACGTGCGGCGTGCAGCCGCTCCACAACTACATGTTCGACGGAGACATCTTCGGCCAGCGCCCCCGCTCGCGCAAGTGCCAGGAGTTCTACGGCGTCCAGCAGTACCTCTACCAGCTACTCTCCAACGACACCGACGGGAGCCTCGAACGGATCTTCCGCCGGTGGACCATCCAGCGGTCGCGCCCGGGCACCACCCCGTACGCGCCCGCAAGTGAGGTGACCGCATGAGCAAGGACCAGAACCCCGGATCGTTCCCTGGCCAGAAGGCCGGCGCAGACTGGGAGCAGGCCGCCGAAGAGGCGGAGTTCCCGGTGCTCAAGCGCCAGGCCATCCACCTCCTCCAGCCCAAGGAGGTCGTCGCCGCCAACCAGGAGGGCGACGCCGTGGCGCAATCGCTGCTCCTGCTCCAGGCCACCGCCGGAGAGATGGAGCTCGACCCCGCGTTCCTGGACCGCAAGGGCAACGCCCCGGAGAGCACCGCGGTGCTCCTCGCGCAGCACTGTTCGCACGGGTCGCACGGCAGCCACGGGTCGCACGGCTCGCACGGCAGCCACGGATCGCATGGCAGCCACGGGTCGCACGGCTCGCACGGCAGCCATGGCAGCCACGGCTCGCACGGCAGCCACGGATCGCATGGCAGCCACGGCTCACACGGCCAGTGGTGAGCGGCGCGTCCGCGAGGACAGGTGGCGAAATTCGCTGATCCTCGTCGTCACGCGACGGTGTGATCTCCGGTGCGCGTACTGCCCCACCGTCAAGGACGACGAACCCGACCTCACCGCCGACGACGCGCGACGGGCGATGGCGCTCTTCGTCGAACGCCACGGCGGCGGTGACTGCAAACTCTTCGGTGGCGAACCTCTGCTCACACCAGATGTGGTGCGCGCGGTGATCGACGCCGCCCCCCCGGGGGTATCCGTATATGTATCAACCAACGGCACGCACCTGGACGCCGCATGGGTGGAGTACCTGCGCGCCCACCGCTCGGTGACGCTCACCCTGAGCCTGGATGGGGCCGCCCGCGACCACGACGGCCTTCGACGCGGCGCCGCGACCTACGCCGCCATCGTCGCGAAGCTGCCGGCGTTGCTCAGCCTGCCGCGATTTGTGGTCACCCAGACGATCGCCCCGAGTACGGCAGTCCGCGCCGCGGAGAACTTCCGTCACCTCCGCTCTCTGGGGATCACCCGCTTCAACCTTCTCCCTGGCTACTACTTGCCGTGGACACCAAGCCAGCTCCACGCGCTCCGAGAGGCCTTCGCGGAGATCGCCACAGAGTTTGAGACCGCCTGGACGCGAGGCGAGCGGCTCTACCTCCGCAACCTCTTCGTCCGCGCCCCCACCCCGTTCTACAACACCGGGTTCGTGGTCGACAGCGACCGGCGGATCTACGCCAACAACCTGGTGCTCGCCGGGAAGCTCGATCACTTCCGCCGCGAGCTCGCCGTCGGCACCCTGGACGCGCCGCCGACAGACGCACAGCTCGCTGATGCCGCGGCACGCACGCCCGACGTCCTCCACGAGGCCCTCGGCGGCACCCTCCTCGACGCCACCGCCGCGGCCGACGCCGAGCTCACCACCCTGTGCGATCGGCTCTACCCTGCCTTCTTCGCGATGCGGGCGCGCCGGGGGGCCGCGTGAGCGCCACGCCCTGGCTCCACCCAGAGACCGGCCAGCCGATGCGGCGCCTGGAATTCCACATCACCTACCACTGCCCCGAGCGGTGCGCGTTTTGTTCCGAAGAGCACCGGATGGCCGCCTACAACCCGTTCCCGGTGACGTTCGGGCGGGTGGCGCGGGTGCTCCGCGAGCAGGCCGAGCGGGGCGTGGAGTCGGTGCACTTCACCGGGGGGGAGCCCACCATCCATCCGCAGTTCGTGGAGATCCTCCAGCTCGCCAAGAAGCTGGGGATGCGCACGAGCATCGGGACCATCGGCACCCGCCTCGCCGACCCCGCCTTCGCCGCGCGCGCGCTCCCGTTCCTCGACGAGGCGCTCTTCTCCCTCCACGGCCCCGACGCCGCCACGCACGACGCGCTCACCGGCCGCCCCGGCAGCTTCGACCGGCTCGCGCGGGCCATGGAGAACGCTTCCGCGTTCCCAGGCTTCCGGCGGTTCGTCAACACGGTGCTGGTGCGTGACAACGCCGCGCGACTGGTGGAGACGACCCGGCTGGCACGTGAACGCGGCGCCGAGCTGCTCGTGGTCTCCAACGTCACGCCCGAAGGCGCGGGCGAGGATGCCTATCCGCACCTCACGTTGCGCCTGGATGAGGTCCGGCGGCTCGTGCCCGCGGTGCTCGCCGAGGCCGGCCCGATGATCGTCCGGTTCTTCGGCCTGCCCGCCTGCGCGCTCGGCGAGGCCCGGATGTACGCGAACGACATCCACTGGAACCCACGCGTCACCTTCGAGTGGGTCCGCCACCCCGACCGGGTATCGCTGGAGGGGCTGTACTCCTGGCAACCCGACCGGAAGCGCGCGAAGGTCACGGCTTGCGGATCCTGTAGTTGGAATCGCTTGTGTCACGGGGTCTTCGCGCGGTATGTCGAGCTGTACGGGGAGGCCGAGCTGCACGCCTTGGAGTCCACATGAGCGCTGCCCAGCCAGCCGTGTCCGTACCGGGGATCGCGGGAGCGGATCTCTGGCGCGACACCCGGCGTAACGTCGAGATCAACGTCGGGAAGATCTGCAACAACAAGTGTGTGTTCTGCCTGGACGGGCTGCCCGCCACCGAGATGCGCCGGTACATGCCGTACCCGGAGATGCAGGCGGAGATCCAGCGCTGGTACGACCGCGGCACCCGCTCCGTAGGCTTCCTCGGCGGCGAACCGACGACCTACCCGTGGATCCTCGACGCGATCCGCTTCGCCCGGGACCTCGGCTACACCCGGATCACCCTCGCCACCAACGGCACCAAGTTCTTCCGCCACGACTTCGTCGACAAGCTGCTCGACGCCGGGCTCACCCGGGTCACGATGTCGATGCACGGGCACAACCCCGCCCTGGAAGATGGCCTTACCGGCGTCCCGGGGAACTTCGAGAAGAAGACCTCCGGGCTGAAGTACCTGCTCCAGAAGCGCGCCGAGGGGCGGCTCGCCGACAACGTCTCGGTGAACATCGTGGTCAGCGCTCCGAACTACCGGTACCTCCCCAACCTGCTCCGGTACTTCTTCGAGCTCGGCGTCGACGACGTCCGCGCCAACTTCGTGCGCGCCGAGGGCTACGCGGAGACGGAGCACCGGCTCATCCCCAAGCTCACCGACGTGGTGCCCTACGTGCTCAAGGCAGTGCTCCTCAATGAGTACCACTTCAAGCGGACGTTCACCCTCGGTAGTTTCCCGCTCTGTGTCTTGCCGCCTGAGCTCCTGGGCAACAAGGCGCTGGCCCGCAAGTACATCGGCGAGTTCCGCGACCTCGACACCGACTGCTCCATCAAGACGCTCACCTCCGACGGCTTCCCCGACGGCATCGCCACCATCGAGGACGGCCGCGCTCGTTTCAACTGGCAGGACCGGAAGAAGCACGATCTGAAGGCCCAGCCCGAGCATCGGTGCCAAGGCTGCCGTTACGCCGGGGTCTGCGAAGGGGTGTGGAAGAACTACCTCCCGGTGCACGGCGACGCCGAGCTCCACGCGATCCGCTGACCATGCGCTGGACGGACCTCCGCGTCGGCTACCGGTGCAACCAGGCGTGTAGGTTCTGTGATCTCGCGCCGCAGGTCGCCGCGGCAAACACGGGGAGCCCGGAGCCCGATGGCCCAGCGGTAGGCGCCGCGCTCGCGGCCATCCCGCACCGGGAGGGGGTCATCCTCGCGGGCGGGGAGGTCACGACCCGGCCGGACCTGCCGGCGCTCGTCGAGCTGGCGAAGGCCGCTGGTTTCCGGCGGATCGCGCTACAGACCAACGGATCCGTCCTCGCCGCAGCCGGCGCCGCCGCGCACCTCCGAAAGCTCGGGCTGACCGATCTCGCCGTGGCGCTCCACTCGCCCGAGGCCGCCGTACACGACTGGCTCACCGGCACGCCCGGCGCCTTCCGCCGCGCGACCACGGCCGTCCGGCAAGCGCGCGTTGCAGGGCTCACCGTACGGATTCACGCCGTGGTTACCCGTACGACGACGCCCCAAGCGGCGGCGCTGGTGGAGCTCGCTGCCCGCCTCGGTGCCACGGCGATACGTTTCGTGATGTGTCGCGAAGAGGGCGCGGCGAAGCCCGAAGCCCGGATGCTCGCCCCGCGGCTGAGCCTCGCCGCTGAGGCGCTCACCGCGGCCCTGGAGCGTGCCCGCCTCCTTGGCATCGAGCTGGAGACGGTGGGGCTCCCGCTCTGCATGAACGCCGAGCTGCGCCCCGTCGCCGCCGACCGACTGGACGCGCCCTCCCCCGAGCGGGCCTTCGCCGGCGCAGAAGAGGCGCCCCGTTCCCCGCGACACACCGATACATGTGTCAGTTGTTCACTGCGCTCCGCCTGCGGGGGCGTGGAGCCGGCCTACCTCGATCGATGGGGGGACGATGAGCTCGCTCCCCCCGGTGGCCCGCGGCCCTTCGCCGACCCGCTGCGGCTGGAGCTCGGCGACGCCTTCAGCTCTAGGACGCTGCGTCAGCGTCTCGTGCAGGGCCAGGCCCGCGGCGCGACCCGGGTGGTGCTCGACGGGCCGGGAGACCATCCGGATCGGGGGGCGTTGGTGCGAGAGTGCGAGCGGCTGGGGCTGGAGGTGGCCGGCGACCCCACCCCCCACGCGAGCGCCCAACCGAGATAAGCCGTCCGGCTCCCCGGGCCCTCCGTCGTGACCGTCTCCCGCATTCATCTCGCAATTCCGAAAGGTCGAATGTACGAGGAGGTCGTGCGGCTCATGCACGATGCCGGGGTGTCCCTCAAGGTGGGGGCGCGGGCGTACCGCCCCGTCCTCAGCCTCGCGGGCTTCGAGACCAAGATCCTCAAGCCACAGACCATCGTGGAGATGCTCCACCATGGGACGCGCGACGTGGGGTTCGCGGGCGCCGACTGGGTGGCCGAGAAGGGCGCCGAGCTGGTGGACGTGCTCGACCTCGGGCTCGACCCGGTACGGCTCGTCGCGGCCGCCCCCCGCGAACTGCTCGTCGAAGGGCGCCTCCCGCTGGGTCGGCGGTGGGTCATCGCCAGTGAGTACGAGCGGCTGACCCAGGCATGGATCGCTCGGTGTGGCTTGGATGCCGAGTTTGTCCGCAGCTACGGTGCGACGGAGGTTTTCCCCCCGGAGGACGCCGACTGTATCGTGGACAACACCGCGACCGGCTCCACCCTCGCCGCGAACGGGCTCGAGATCTTCGAGACCGTGATGGAGTCGAGCACTCGCCTCTGGGCGAACCCCACCGCCTGGGCAGACCCCGCCCGGCGCGAGCGGATCGAGCACCTCGCGATGCTCCTCCGCTCGGTGATCGACGCACGCTCCCGCGTGGTGCTTGAGCTCAACGTGGGCCTCGCCGACCTCGACCGGGTGATCCAGGTCCTGCCCTGCATGAAACATCCCACCGTGTCCACGCTGCACGGTGGGCAGGGCTATGCGGTCAAAGTAGCTGTTACTCGAAAGCTTTTGCCCGAGCTGATCCCGGTGATCCTGCGACTGGGCGGCTCCGACATCCTCGTCACCGAGCCCACCCAGATCATCGCCTGATGCCGCTGCCGCGCCCTTCGCCCGCGATCTCCGGCCTCGTGCCGTACAGCGTGCCCCGCCACCCCGCGCCGCTCGACCTGCTGCTCGACGGCATCGGCGGCCTCCCCTCCCCGCCCGACATCTTCTCCCGCCTTGCGGACGCAGACCCCGACACGCTCGTGCGGGCGTACCCGGACGCGCGCGCCCTCACCGCCCGGCTTGCGGCGGAACTCGGTGTTTCAGTCGATCGCGTGATCGTGACCGCCGGCGGGGACGACGCCCTGGACCGGGCCTGCCGGGCCTACCTCACCCCCGGACGATCCATCGTCCTCCCGGTGCCCACCTTCGAGATGATCCCCCGATACGCTCGGTGGGCCGGCGCCGAGGTCCGCGAAGTGCCCTGGCCTGGCGGTGACTGGCCGATCGAGGCGGTGCTCGCTGCCGTCACGCCCGACACGGCGGTGGTGGCCGTGGTGAGCCCCAACAACCCCACGGGCCAGGTGGCCACGGCGGCCATGCTCCGACGCCTCTCCGCGGCGCTCCCGGACGTGCTCCTGATGGTGGACCTCGCGTACGTCGAATTCGCCGATGAGGACCTCACGCCGGTGGTGGCCGAGCTGCCCAACGCGGTGGCGTTTCGTACGTTGAGCAAGGCGTGGGGGCTCGCGGGCCTGCGGGTCGGCTACGCGATGGGGCCCGCGGAGGCGATCGCGGCGCTCCGGGTGGCGGGGAACCCGTACTCGGTGTCCGGGCCGAGCCTGCACCTCGCCGCGAGCCGGCTCGACCAGGACCAGGCGGCGTCCGCGGCGTTCATCGCCCAGGTGCGCGCGGACCGCGACGCGCTCACGGAGGCGATGCGCGGCCTCGGACTGGACGCGCAACGGTCCCAGGCGAACTTCGTGTTCGCGCGGTCGCCCCGGTCCGCCTGGCTGCGCGACGGCCTCGCCGGGCTGGGGATCGGTGTTCGGGGCTGGCCCGGCCACCCGGCATTGGGGGACGCCGTGCGGATCAACGTCCCGGGCGAAGCCGCGGCGACGACCCGGCTTCACGCCGGGCTGAGGGCGGTGCTCGCGCCCGAGGCGCTCCTCTTCGACGTCGACGGCGTCCTCGTCGACGTGTCCGGGAGCTACCGCGAGGCCATCCGACAGACGGCCGCCGCCTACGGGGTGACGGTCACCGGGGAGGAGATCGCCGCCGCGAAGGCCAGGGGAAACGCGAACAACGACTGGGTGCTCACCCGCGCGCTCCTCGCCGCGCACGGGGTGGACGTGCCGCTCGCCGAGGTCACCGAGCAGTTCGAACGGTTGTACCAGGGGCACGGCGGCACTCCCGGTCTGAAGCTCACCGAGCGTCCCCGCTTCACCCGCGCCGAGCTCGAGCGGCTGCGCGCCCGCCTGCCCCTCGCGCTCGTCACCGGCCGCCCCCGCCGCGACGCGATGGAGCTGCTCGAACGCGAAGGGTGGATGGACTTGTTCTCCACCGCCGTGTGCATGGGGGAGACGGCCGCGAAGCCCGATCCTGCGCCCGTCCACGCCGCGCTCACCCGCCTCGGTGTTCGGGCCGCGTGGATGATCGGCGACACCGTCGACGACGCCCGGGCCGCCCGGGCCGCCGGCGTCGTCCCCCTCGGCATGGTCGCCCCCGGGGAAGACCCCGCGCGCACCGGCCCGCTCCTCCTCGCTGCGGGCGCCGCCCGCCTCGTCGCCACCGCCGCCGATCTGGAGGCCCTGCTCCCATGACCCCCCGCACCGCCACGATCGCCCGAAAGACCGCCGAGACCGACGTCTCCGTGGCCCTCACCCTCGACGGCTCCGGCCGCGCCGAGGTGCGCACGGGCCTTCCGTTCTACGACCACATGCTTGGCGCGCTCGCCAAGCATGCGAGGTTTGACCTCACGATCGCCTGCACCGGCGACCTGCACGTCGACGATCACCACACCGTCGAGGACGTGGCGCTCGCGCTCGGGGAGGCCCTCCTTGCCGCCGTCGGCGACCGTCGCGGCCTCCGCCGGTTCGGCGCCGCCCACGCCCCGCTGGATGAGGCCCTGGCGCGGGTGGTGGTGGACCTCTCGGGTCGCCCGTTCGCCGATGTGAACCTTGGGCTTCGCCGGGAGAGCCTCGGCGGGGTGGCGTGTGAGAACCTCGGCCACGCCCTCCGCTCGTTGGCGATGGCCGCCCGGATGACGCTGCACGTGGACGTGCTCAAGGGCGAGAACGACCACCACCGCGCCGAGGCCGCGTTCAAGGCGTTGGCCCTGGCGTTGCGCGAAGCCGTGGCCCGCGACGGCCACGCCGACGTGCCGAGCACCAAGGGTGTGCTCACGTGAAGGTGCACGTCGTCCGCACCGGGGTGGCGAACCTCGCGTCCGTGCTCGCCGGGCTCGGGCGGGTCGGCGCGGAGGCGGTGCTCACCGCCGCAGAGGAGGAGGTGCGCCACGCGGATCGCCTCGTCCTCCCTGGGGTCGGCGCGTTCGGCGCGGCGATGGACGAGCTCGTCCGCCTGGGGCTGGTCGACGCGCTGCGCGAACGGGTACAGGCCGGTCGCCCAACGTTCACCATCTGCCTCGGCCTCCAGCTCCTTGCGCGCACCAGCGAGGAGACACCCGGGGCCGTGGGCCTCGGGGTGATCGAGGGGCCGGTCACCCGGTTCACGGGCGCGGTGCGGGTGCCGCAGATGGGCTGGAACGAGGTCGTGCCCGAGCCCGGTTCACGCTGGATCACCCCGGGCTTCGCCTACTTCGCCAACACCTTCAAGGTCGACCGGATCCCCGCCGGCTGGAGCGGCGCCCTCGCCGACCACGGCGGGCCCTTCGTGGCCGCCCTCGAACGCGGGGACGTGCTCGCGTGCCAGTTTCACCCTGAGCTCTCCGGCCCCTGGGGTGCCGCGCTGATGCAGCGCTGGGTGGAGGGGCGATGCTGACCGTCCGGATCGTGCCCTGCCTCGATGTGCGCGACGGACGCGTGGTGAAGGGCGTCCAGTTCCAGGGCCTCCGCGACGCGGGCGACCCCGTGGAGCGCGCCCTCGCCTACGAGGCCGGCGGCGGCGACGAGCTCGTGATCCTCGACGTCTCGGCCACGACCGAGGGCCGCGGGCACGCCGTGGAGACGACGCGGGCCGTCCGCCGGGTGCTGGGTATTCCACTTACAGTTGGCGGGGGCGTGCGCAGGGTGGAGGACGCGGGCCGGCTCCTCGACGCGGGCGCCGACAAGGTGGGCGTGAACACCGCTGCGGTGGACGAACCCGCGCTGCTGACCGCCATCGCCACCCGCTACGGCGCCCAATGTACGATCCTCGCGCTCGACGCCGCCCGCCGGCTCGACGGCCCGGGCTGGGAAGTCGTGACCCGCGCCGGCCGCCATCGCACCGGAATGGACGCCGTCGACTGGGCGCGGGAGGCCACGGCGCGCGGCGCCGGGGAGATCCTGCTGACCAGTTGGGACCGCGACGGCACGCGGGCCGGCTATGATCTCTCGTTGATCGCAGCGATCCGCTCGACCGTCGCCGTGCCCGTCATCGCCTCGGGCGGCGCGGCGCACGCGGGGCACCTCGTCGAGGCCGTCCACGCCGGCGCGGACGCGCTGCTCGCCGCCAGCATCTTCCACGACGGGGAGACCACCCCGGCCACCCTCAAGACCACGCTGGCCGCCGCCGGCGTGAAGGTGCGAACGTGATCGTCCCCTCCATCGACCTGCAGGGCGGCCAGACCGTCCAGCTCATCGGCGGCGAGAAGCTCGCCATCGAAGCCGGCGATCCGCGGCCCATCGCCGCCCGGTTCGGCCGCGTCGGGGAGATCGCCACGATCGACCTCGACGCCGCCCTGGGCCGCGGGAGCAACGCGGCGTTGATCGAGGACCTCTGCGCAAGCCATGCCTGCCGCGTGGGCGGCGGCATCCGCGACGAGGAGACGGCCCGGCGCTGGTTGGACAAGGGCGCCGCGAAGATCATCCTCGGCACCGCCGCGGAGCCGGCCCTCCTCGCGAAGTTCCCCAAGGAACGCCTGATCGCCGCACTCGACGCGCGCGACGGGGAGGTGGTCACGCACGGGTGGACCACGCGCACGGGCGCACGGGTCGAGGACCGTATCCGCGAGCTCCGGCCCTTCGTGGGCGGGTTTCTCGTGACGTTCGTGGAGCGCGAAGGCCGGCTCGGCGGCACCGCGATGGACCGGGTGGCGCCGCTCGTGGCCGCGGCTGGTGCCGCGCGCGTGACGATCGCCGGCGGCGTGACGACCGCCGAGGAGATCGCCACGCTCGACCGACTCGGCGCCGACGCCCAGGTAGGCATGGCGCTCTATACGGGCCGCATCGGGCTCGCCGAGGCGTTCGCCGCCCCCCTCGTCTCCGACCGGCCGGACGGGCTCTGGGCCACCGTCGTGGTGGACGAACGCGGACAGGCGTTGGGGCTCGCGTGGTCCAACGCAGAGAGCCTCGCCCGGGCGCTGGAGACCGGCACCGGCGTGTACTGGTCCCGCCGCCGCGGCCTCTGGGAGAAGGGCAAGGAGAGCGGCGCCATCCAGGACTTGCTCCGGGTCGACCTCGACTGCGACCGCGACGCCCTCCGCTTCACCGTGCGCCAGCACGGCCCCGGGTTCTGTCACCTCGGCTGCACGACCTGTTGGGGGCCGGCCACGGGCGTCGACGCGCTCGCGGTCACCCTCGCCGCCCGGCTCGCAGACGCCCCCGCCGGCTCCTACACCCGCCGCCTCCTCGACGATCCCGCGCTCCTCCGCGCGAAGCTCGTGGAGGAAGCCGGCGAGCTCGCCGACGCCGCCACGCCGGATCACGCCGTGGAAGAAGCCGCCGACCTCCTGTACTTCGCGCTGGTGGCGCTCGCCCGCGCCGGCCGCCCCCTCACCGACGTCGAGGCCGTGCTCGACCGCCGCGCCCTCCGCCTCTCCCGCCGTCCCGGCAACGCCAAGCCCGGAGCCTGACCATGCTGCGCCGCGTCTCCCCCGTGGCGGTGGAAGCCGCCCACCTCTCCCCCGTGGACGCCCCCACGCTCGCCGCGGCCCGCGCCATCCTCGACGACGTGCGCGATCGCGGCGAGCCCGCCCTCCGAGCCCACGCCGAGCGACTCGGCGACCTCCCCATCGGCGCGCCGCTCGTCATCACCCGCGACGACCTCGCCGCCGCCGCCCGTGACCTCCCGCCCGCGGCGCTCGCGCTCCTCGAGCGCACCGCCACCCGGGTCCGGGCGTTCGCCGACGCCCAACGCGCAGCCTTCGCCAACCTCGACGTGGCCGTTCCGGCGGGGCGCGCCGGCCACACCCTCGCCCCGGTGGACCGGGCCGGGTGCTACGCGCCAGGGGGACGCTACCCGCTCCCGAGCAGCGTCTTGATGACGGCGGTGACCGCTCGGGCGGCCGGCGTGGAGCAGGTGTGGGTGGCGAGTCCGCGGCCGGCGGTGGTCACGCTCGCGGCGGCCTGGGTGGCCGGCGCGGACGCGGTGCTGGCGGTGGGCGGCGCGCACGCGGTGGGCGCGCTGGCCTACGGTGCGGGGCCGGTGCCGCGGGTAGACGTGATCGTCGGCCCAGGAAACCGCTGGGTCACCGCCGCGAAGCAGCTCGTGGCGGGGCAGGTGGGCATCGACATGCTCGCCGGGCCGAGCGAACTGGTGGTGCTCGCCGACGAGACGGCCGACCCCGCCCGCATCGCGGCGGACCTGCTCGGCCAGGCGGAGCACGACCCCGACGCGCGCCCCATCCTCGTCACCTGGGATCCGGCGTTGCCCGCCCGCGTCGACGCCGCGCTCGCCGCCCAGCTCGCCACGCTGCCCACGGCCGCGGTGGCCCGCGAGGCCGTCGCAAATGGCTTCGCGGTGGTCTGCGCCGACGCGGAGGAGGCCCTCGCGGTCTGCGACCGGCTCGCCCCCGAGCACCTCGAGGTGCTCACGGCACAGGCTGCGGCGCATGCGGGCCGCCTCCGCCACTACGGCGGGCTCTTCGTCGGCGCCGCGTCCGCCGAGGTCTTCGGCGACTACGGCGTGGGTCCGAACCACGTGCTCCCCACCGGGACCGCCGCCCGCTTTTCCGGGGGCCTCAACGTCCTGCACTTCTGCCGCGTGCGCACCTGGCTCCGCCTCGACGCCGCCGATCCGGCGCTCGCCGCCGTCGTGGAGGACGCCGCCGCGCTGGCCCGGCTGGAGGGCCTGGAAGCACACGCCCGGAGCGCCGAAGATCGGCGTCGGCTGTTCGGAGGGTAGCGCAGGGGTTCCGGCTCGCCCTCACGCCGAGGCGCGTTCCGCCCAGAGCGCTGCTTCCAGTGCATCCATCCCGTCGAGGAGCCGCCGCCCGAGGTCGGTGGGCGCAGCGTGCGCGCGCAGCACCTCCATCCCCTCGTGATTCACGCTCAACACATCCATGTATCGGCGTGTATCCGCTGCGGGGTCACCGGCGGCGATCAGGGCCTGGTGGATGCGTGCGACGGGGAGGAACGCATGAACGGCCAGGAGCACACCCCACAACGGGCGTGGATCCGGCCGCACCGGGCTTTTGTAGAGCTCTCCCGAGTTGGTCAGCAGCGGATCGCTCCACGACAAGAGGTTGAGCTTGCTGTGCTGCACCTCGTGGACGATCGCCTCGGTCATGGTGAGCGAGGAGGCGTTGAGGGAGAGGTAGACCAGCCCGATCGCCTCCTTGTAGGAAGCGGAGTAGCTCACCTCCCCCGGCGTGCCCGTGGGGACGATGCCCACGAGGATCGAGGCGTGTTCGGCCGCGAGATCGGGCGCGTACCTCCGCACCCGCTTGCGTGCCGCATCGATACTCGCGAGCCAGGTCTCGGCGTTGGAGTTGCCTAGATCGAGCGCGTTGCCCGCCTTGTCGGGGTGCGCTTCCACCATCGCGAGCGGGTTGGTGTCGGCACCGAGGAGCCACCCTCCTTCCTCCATCGCCCAGGCGCGCGGGGAAGGCTCGGCCGCGAGGACCCACTCCTCCGTCGGGCGGAGCGCCACCACGCCGGACTGGAAGAGGACTCCCACCAGCGGCGGGGAGAACCGTCGGTCCGCCCCCAAGGCCGGGGAGACCAGCCGAGAGACCGGCGCGCCCCAGAACAAACCTTGTTCGCCGATGAGCCGCAGACGTGCGAGCTCCAGGAGCAGGTGCGGCATGGCCCCGAGCAGATCGCCCACCGCGAGCGGCGCGCCCACCGTCGGCAGCGCGAGGGCGGAGAGGAACCGCCCGGTCTCGTGGCGCAGCAGCTCGCCGAGCGGCTCCCGGAGCCCCCGGTAGGCGGTGGCCGCCCACGGCGGCAGTGGCTCCGGCCAGTCGAGGAGCTTCCGCGCCAAGGCCCGGAGCTGCCGCACCCGGAACGGGCCGAGGTTGTCGTTGGGCGGATCCGGCCAGGTGTACGGGGCGGGAGGGAGCATCCGCCTCCTTAGCCCCCGCTGAGCGCCCCGACGATGAACAGCTCGGCCCCGGGCGGAATGCCCGCTTCGAGGTCGTCCTGGCGTTCGCCGCCGACGAACAGGATGATGTGGCGGCGCACCCGGTCCTGCTCGTCGATCACCCGGAAGCGGAACCCGGGGAACTGCCGTTCGAGGTCGTCGAGCACCGCAGCGAGCGTGGTCCCCTCCGCCTCCACTGTGCCGCGCCCGGCGGTGTAGTCGCGGAGCTGCGTGGGCACCGTGACCCGCACCTCAGTCGTGCTCGGCGACGGAGATCGCGTGGATCTGTGGCAGGTCGCGGAACAGCAGCGAGAAGCTCGCGCCCTCGTCGACGCTCCCCCAGACCTCCCCCTGCGTCGTCCCGAAGTAGAGGCCGACCGGATCGTGATCGTCCGCGACCATCGCCTGCCGCTTCACCGTCCACCAGGCCGGTGTGGTCGGGAAGCCCCGGTCCTGTCGCTCCCAAGTGGCGCCCGCGTCCCGGGTCCGGAACAACGCGGGGCGCGCGCTCGGCGGCGTGCGGGGCCAGTTGCCGCCGCCGTCCATCGGGAACACCCATGCGGTGTCCGGATCGCGGGGATGCACGACCACCGGGAACCCGATGTCCCCGACCTCGGGGGGGAGGTTACGCCCCACCCGAACCCACCGTCCCTCGGGGCGGTCCATCCGGTAGACCCCGCAGTGGTTCTGCTGCCACAGCCGGTCGGGGCGCTGCGGGTGAAGCACGACACAGTGCGGGTCGTGGCCGAACGGGTACTCGGTGCCGTCCTCCTTCGGAGGCGCGAAGTCCATCGCCACGCCGGAGTTCAGCGGGCGCCAGTCGGCTCCGGCGTCGGTGGACTCGAAGGTCCCGCCACCCGACATCGAGAGGTACAGATGCCGAGGATCGCGGGGGTCCACGAGGATGGAGTGGAGCTTCCCGCCGTCCGGCGTCTCGTCCTTGTCGCTGCCGACCCACTGGGCCTGCTGGGGGTGGTCGTTGAACCCGGTGATCGGCGCCCAGGTCCGGCCGCCGTCCTCCGAGCGGAAAAGGCCCTTGGGGGAGGTGCCGGCGTACCAGACGCCAGGCTCGGCCGCCGAGCTCGGCGTGAGCCAGAAGACGTGATCGACCGCCCGCCCGCGCGCGTCCCCCTTGGGAAACCGCGGCGGGCTCTCCGCCTCCTTCCAGGTCGCGCCTCCATCCGTACTCCGAAAGACGGTGGGCCCCAGGTGCCACTGACGCGACGCGCACAGGAGCGTCCGCCGGTCGCGGGGGTCCAAAACCACGTGGTGGCACTGCGTCCCGAGGAAGCCCGGGTCGCCGACGCGCCAGGCGCGACGATCCACGGACGTGGCGGTCCACACTCCCTTACGGGTGCCCACATAGAGGCTCAGCGGCATGGGGTTGCTCCGGGGCGACGATAGCGTAGCCCGGCGGCAGCTGCCGGCCGCGTCGTGAGCCGAGCCGACGCGCCCATCCCGCGCAGAGCCGCACCGGGACCCACTGCGGAGAGGACGCGCAGCCCCATCGAAACGAAGGTCCGCTCGTGACCCGCCGCACCGGAACCCCGGGCGGCCGGCGCAGCGCGGACGCCGCGTGCTACCTTCTTCGCGCCGATGGACTCCGCCCGCGCCCGCACCCTCGACCATGAAGAGGTCGCCAACGAGGTGAAACACTGGGTGCGCCTCACCGCGGCGTGCAACAGCAAGTGTGTCTTCTGCCTGGACGCCGAGGCGCAGGACGGCCGGTTCATGGCCTTCGAAGACATCTGCACCGAAGTGCGACGCGGCCGCGACGAGAAAGGCGCCACGCGCCTGGTCGTCAGCGGAGGGGAGGCCACCATCCACCCCCGGTTCCACGACGTGGTCCGGTACGCGAAGGGGCAGGGTTACCGGTGGGTGCAGACGGTCACCAACGGCGTACGCCTCTCCGATCGAGACTTCTTCCTCGCCGCGGTCGAGGCGGGCCTCGACGAGATCACCTTCTCGCTTCACGGCCACACCCCCGAGCTCCACGACCGGCTCACCCGGACGAAGCGGGGCTTCGAGAGCCTGATGCGGGCGATGATGCGCGCGGTCCGCGACGGGCGGGTGATCGTGAACGTAGACGTGTGCATCAACCGCCAGAACGTGGAGCACCTCGAGGCGATCGTGGCGCTGTGCTCGCGAGTGGGCGTGCGGGAATTCGACCTGCTCCACATCATCCCGCAGGGCGTCGCCTTCGACCACCGCGCCGAGCTGTTCTACGACGTGGACCAGCACGCCGAGGCGCTGCGGCGCGTCTTCCGCCTCGCCCGGCTCCCCGGCTTCCACATCTGGACCAACCGCTTCCCCGTGCAGCACCTCGAGGGCCTGGAGGAGCTGATCCAGGACCCGCACAAGATGCTCGACGAGGTGGGCGGGCGCCGGGTCCAGTTCCGGCGATACCTCGATGCGGGGACGCCCATCGACTGCCGCGACAAGGACCGCTGTCCTCACTGCTTCATCGAGCCCTTCTGCTCCGCGCTCGACCGACACATCGCCCGTGCGTCAGCCAATGGTTTCGACGAGTTCGCGGTCGGGGACCAGCCGGCCCTCGCCGCGTCGGCGCCCCCCGGCGTCCGCTGGATCGGTACGGAACATCGACTCCCCCTCGACCGTCCCCAGCGGCTCCCCGTGGCCGGGCTCGACGGCTCCCCCCCTCCCGCCGGCTCCCGAGTCGTCGTCTCCTCGCCAGACGAACTCGTCGCCGCCGCGGCGCTCCCCGACGTGGAGATCGAGGTGCGCCTGGATCGGGAGCTCAGCACCTGGCTCCTCGCCCACCCCGAGGTGCTGACCGCCCGCCACGTGCTCCACGCCCCCACCCGCGCCAAGGCGAGCGAGTCCGCGCGCCTCGACCCCGACTGGCGCGCGTTCTTCGAGGCCCTCGGCGGGCGCCACCGGGTCGAGAACCTCCCCGCCTGCCTCGCTCCGGGGATGCGTCTCGAACCCGCGCCGGCTCGGCTGGACAGCGCCCTGTTCCACGAGGACGGCCGATGGCGGATCGACGCGTTCGTGGACGAGTACATCGCCGAACACTACCGGGCGAAGTCGCTCCGGTGCCGCGGCTGCAAGGTCGACCACGTGTGTGAGGGGCAGCACCTCCAATCGCTCCGCGCGCATGGGTTCGCCCAGCTCCAACCGCTGACGGGCGCCTGGGCCGACGATGCTTCGGCACAGCTCGCAGCCTGGCCCGAAGGAGACCCCGCCAAGCGCCTCGCATCCGGCGCGGCTCCCCTCCCCCCGCCGCCGCGGTTCCCCAACCCGTCCGGTGGCCCCGTCCCGTTCATCGACACCGACGCGGGCCGGAGGAGCTGATGGCGAACCTCGGCTACCTCCAGCTCACCCGCGAGTGTAAGCAGGCCTGTCGGTTCTGCAGCAACCCGCCCAGCGGCGTGGACCTCGGCGAGGCCGAGATGCATGAGCTCGTCGATGACCTCGTGGGTCGCGGGTACGACGGGGTGATCCTCACCGGCGGCGAGCCGAGCATCGCGCCCCTGCTCCTCCCGGCGGTCCGCTACGCGAAGGCGCGCGGGCTGTTCATCCGGATGATCACCAATGGCCACCGGATCGCCGAGCGAACGTTCCTTGCCGAACTGGTCGAAGCGGGGCTCACCCACGTACATCTCAGCCTGCACTCCAGTCGCGCCGTGGTGCACGATTTTCTCACGCAGACCCCCGGCAGCCACGGTCACATCGACGCCGCGCTCGGGCACGTCGCGGAGCTGGGCATCACCGCGGACATCAACACGGTGATCAACGCCTTCAACAGCGACCACCTCGACGAGACGGTGAAGTGGATCGTACGGAAACATCCGCATGTGCGTCACTTCGTCTGGAACAACATGGACCCGAACCTCAACCGGGCCGAGCGCAACCCCGACGTGATCCCGCGGTTGGGCGAATTCGAGCTGAGTCTGCGGCGGGCGATGCGGTTCTTGTCGAGCACCGGACGCACGTTCCGCGCGGAGCGCGTCCCGCTCTGCTACATGTCCGAGTTCGCCGAATGCTCAACCGAGACCCGGAAGATCGTGAAGGAGGAGGAGCGCTGCATCCGCTTCCTGGACCGCAAGGGCTTCGTGCTCCAGAAGCAGTTCCTTCACGGCAAGGCCGCCGCATGTGACGCCTGCGCGCTCGACCCGGTGTGTGCCGGCCTCTACAGCATGAACTATCACTATGACCCGGCTGAGCTGGCACCCGTCGCCGGAGACCCGGTCGCCGTGATGCGGCGGGTGCTCCGCCGTGAGCCGGAGCCCGAGCTGGTCGAGCGGGTCCTGGCCCGCCGTGGGCTCCGTAGCGACGAACAGCCCGACGACCACGGCCAACGCGCCCCGGGCGGCGGCAGCGTCTCCCATCCCGAGAGCGCCCGCGTGGTACACGGCACCCGGAGCTGACATGGCCGACCCCCAGAAGCGTCACCCGCAGAACGTCCCCGGCCCGTGGTTCGTGGACACCAGCTGCATCAGCTGCGATACATGCACGGATGTATCACCCGAGATCTTCGGGCGAGATGCCGCTCGCAAGGCATTTGTCCGCGAGCACCGTGTCGACGATGTGTCGCTCTTCGAGTTCGCCCTTGAGAGCTGCCCGGTCGAGGCCGTCGGCCGCGAAGAGTGAGGCGGACGTGGCCGCGACGCTCGCCCCGCCCTGTCGCCCCGCCGGAGCCCGGCCCTGATCGGTGGCCGGGCCCCGGGCGTGGCGACACGGGAGCGCTGCCTCAGTGGTGGATCGCGACGCCGGTGACGGTCGGACCGGAGAACGTCAGGTCGACGGAGGAGCCGGCCTTCACCGCGGGGTCGAGCTTGAGGGTGCCGAGGTTGTAGGATGTGTCGTGGCCGTTGACGGTGACCGTCAGCTGGTGGTTGGCCGCGTCCCAGGCCTTGACCACGCCCGTGGCGTGGGAGACGGCGACGACGCGCGGCGCGGACTT
The DNA here is from genome assembly GCA_903921785.1 of uncultured Pseudomonadota bacterium. Classification (GTDB taxonomy): domain Bacteria; phylum Myxococcota_A; class UBA796; order UBA796; family SXON01; genus SXON01. Next base: position 4,607 of record CAIXRH010000063.1, on the reverse strand, counting down.
GGCCGGCGGCGTGGGCGTGCTCGGCGAGCCGGCGAGGGCAACGCCCACCACGGAGGCGGAGAGGGCGGAGAGGACGAGCGTACGAAGGATCATGGGGACTCCGAGCAGGGTACCGGTGTCGGACCGGCGCCGGACGAGGACCGACATCGGCCTCGACGCCCCCACATGTAGGCCGAACGCGCGCGGGCGGCTCGCCTCATCGTGTTGGCTTGCGTCACGGAAAGTTCTGCTTGCACTTCGCCTTGTCTCGGCGACGTCTCGGTCGGTCTGCGCGGCCAGGGCGCGGTCGCGAGCGTGTGTCGTATTCACGTACAGAACGCGAGGTTGACGGTCTGGCCCCAGAGCGCAGTACGGTCGATGGCGTGAGGGGAGCGTCCGCTTTGTTCGAGGAGACCCAACAGGTCCTCGACCGGCATCAGCGGGACCGTCGCGGCCAGCTCATCCCCGAACGCCCGCATGCGGGGCAGCGCCTTGAACGCCAGCGAAAGGTCGCGGACGGGTCCGGGGTCGAAGGCGCGAACGCTCGCCCAGACCTGCCGAGGCGTGACGTCGAGGAGGAACTTTCGGGTGAGCACGCGGCGGTCGAATTTACCCGCCGAGATGAGGTTCACGCACACCGCGGCGGGTCGGACGGCCGCTAGCTCGTCGAAGACGCCCCCGAGCTTCCCCAACGGGAGGTAGGTGACGCCCCAGCAGGAGGTGACCAACAACGGACCATCGAGCTTGATCGCTGGCAGACCCCGCGCGAGATCATGGGCTACGAATCGCCCGTTCACGCCCTCGCGCTCCAACTCCCGAGCCACACGAGCGGTGAGGAAGGCGGCGTCCCCGTAGTCGACGCCGATGTACTCCCCGAGCGAGCCGCCGCGCGCGGTCAGCGCCCGGGCCAACGGACCGGCCATCTGCCCGGCGCCGCAGCCGAGGTCGAGCACCGTCCAGCGTTCCGCCGGCACCTGCGCCGCGGCGAACGTGGCGAAGCTCTCGTACACGCGCAAGACCCGCATCACGTCGGCGAAGGTGCCGCTTCCCGGCTCCCCATGGCGCCATGCCGACCACCTCTGCCAGAACTCGGCGCTCACGACGTCCCCATGGCCGCGCTGAGCCGCCCACCAGGGTTGAAAACCGGTCGTTCCCCCGTGAAGACCGGCCCGTAGGCCGCGCGGATCCCCGCCAGGGTGTCGGGCCAGGCCGGCTCGAACCCGAGCTCGACGCGCGCCCGCGCGATGTCCAGCGAGCGGTTGGCGCTGAGCACCCGGATCATGTCCACGACCAGCTTGGGCTCCCGACCGAAGAGCCGGGCCCCGTGCTCGGAGAACCAGGCGAAGACCAGGGCACCCGTCAGCGGGAGCCGCCGCGGTGACGGGAGCCTGAACCCCCGGGCCACCTCGTCGAAGACCTGCCCGAGGGTGAGCGCGACGTCGCCGCTCGCGATGTTGAACGCCCGGTTTCGCACGGGGCCCTCGATGACCCGCCGCACGGCTTGGGCCACGTCGTCCACGTGCACGAGGGCCACGCGGTTCTCCCCGGCGCAGGGCACGGGGAACTCCTGCTTGCGGATGGGATCGACCATCACCCAGTCGAAGCTGGAGCCGGGTCCGCCGTAGACCTGCCCGATCCGCAAGAGCACCCACGGCAGGCCGGACTCCTGCAACATCACCTCCGCGGCCCGCTTGTTGCGCCCGTGCACCGTCTCCGGGGAGCAGGGGTGGTCCTCGTTTGGTAGCACCCCTTCGGCTGGCGGGGTGTAGACCAGGTTGCTGGAGAGGTCGACGAGCAGCGGCCGGCGCGGGCAGCGTTTCGCCAACGCCACGACCTCTTCGGCCGCGCGGAGGGTGAGGCTCTCCCCCGTAGCGGGCTCAAGGAACGAGCAGACCCCGTGGACGATCACGTCGAATTCGCCGCCGTCGAGCTCGTTGAGCGCGCCGCGACGGAGGAGATCGGCGTGGCGGAGGACGACCCCTGCGGCTTCGAGCTGCGCGGCCCGCGCGGGGTCGGTGCTCCCGGAGCGCCGGGCGACGGAGGTGACCCGGTGCCCCCGCCCGGCGAGGTCCAGACACACATGGGAGCCGATGTACCCCGTGCCCCCGACGACAAGGACGTTCATCGCCCCTCCGACGACGGAAGGTATCGCGAGCGCGCTCCGGTTACCCGGTCCGGATGCTGATCCTGCTCCCCGTCGCGCTCGCAGCCCCCATGCACGGCTTCGTCACCGGCGGCGTCGGCCTGCCGGAGCTGGTGCACGTCGAAGGCGGCTGGGTGGCCACGCCGCGGCTCGATGTCGGGCTCCGGGCCGACCTCACGCTGTTCTCCCCGTGCGTCGGCGTGCAGGTGGACGGCCTGCTCCTCGGACAGGCCACCGACCGCCCTCCGAAACACGCGCTGCTCCTCTCGGCGGACCTGATGGTGAACCCCACCAACCACCCCTTCACGTTGGCCACGCACGGGGAGTCGCTCGGCGGCTACGTGGGCACCTACGCCGGCTACGCGTACACCGCCCCGTCAGGGTTCCTGTTCCGGGTGTACGGCGGCGCCTTGTTCACCGACGAAGGCGGGCTCTCGGGCGGCCCAAACGCGGCGATCTCGGTGGGCTGGGGCGGGTAGGGCGCGGCGCGCGCGCAGCGCCACGAAACTCGAGACGTTCGGAGACGGCGCGGGCGTACATCCGTGACGCCGCGCGGATACTGCACCTTCGGAGGTCTGATGCTGACGTTCCTGCTCCTGTCCGGCTGTTTCGACGCCGCGGACACCCACCTGACGCTCGACGTGAAGTCGGGCGAAGCGCATGTGGTCGAGCGCATGCACAACGCCTGGCCGAACACGGTGGACTGCGGCGAGAAGGAAGGGGTGACGCCGACGGTCGACGCGTGCGTCACCGCGATCCGGGAGTACCTCGGCAAGGAGGTCGAGGACATCACCACCGGCGGCGGGAAGGTCGCCAAGGCGGGCATCGTTCTCGACGCGGGGAAGCTCGACTTCTACTACGACTACACCACCCCCCCAGGGGGCAAGTCCCTCTCCGACCTGGGGCTCCGCCTCTACTGGGGCTACGCGCGAACCCCCGCCGATGTGAAGGCCGCCCGGCCGGGGAAGAAGCAGCTCACCTTGCTCGTGACGCCGCAAGACGAGGGCACCTCCACCCTCGACGTGACCGGAAAGTACCAACTCCTCGACGGCGTGGTGGACGGGTCGAAGCTCTCGATCTACACCTTCTCGGGGAGCAACGCGACGCTCGACGCGCACTGGGTCCACGCCGCAGCCACGGCCGACGCACCCGCACCGGGCGCCTGGCTGGCGCAGCGCGAGGGATTGGAGGCCGCGCTGCAGGCGAGCGGCATGGTGGTCACGCCGTAGCGTCCGTGGAGCGCAGGGCGTCGGCACGGCACTCGCGCGGGGGGGCGTTACGGGGGGGCGGAGCCCCCCTGTCCCAAAATGGACGTGGGAAGCTCGAACGCACGCAGCTCCGGGTCCGCCTGCGGCACCTCGGCGGCGCCGGTCTCCGCCATCAGCCGCGCCAGGCACCGCAGCTCCTTCGGCTTCATCGCGTCGCCGTGGAGCACCACGAAGCCGATCCCCCAGCCCCGAACCTGCTCGATTCCCTCCGACAGCGTCTGTGGAGAGTCGTGCAACAACCACACCGCCAACGGTGGACGTGCGTCCCGAGCCACGGTGTGTTTCTCCGGATGCTCGTAGCACGCCATCGTCGCCTGATACAGGGCATTTTCACGCCACGAAGCCGGGAGGAAGACGTTGATGGTGTACGGGATGGGCCGGCCGTGCACCGCCTGAAGACCCATCCACCGGCGGTCCGACTGCCGGAAGTCCACCGGGAGGTCCCACACCCCGCCAGCGCCCGAGAGGCGGGCTACGCCCGAGAGGGACGCGGTCTCGATCGGCCATGGACCCGGGGAGACCACAAAGGTCTCGGCCAGCACGAAGGCCGCTGCCGCCAACGCCAACTTCGGGCGACGTCGCGTCGAGTCCGCGGCGGCGGCCGCGAGCACCAGCATCGGCAAGACGGTGAGCCGATACGGATGGTGCACCGCCCGGAAGGGCGAGCCGGGCACGTAGAGCAGCGCCGCGGGGAGCGGCACCACCTGCCCGGCCACCCGCACCGGCTGGCCCCGCCAGTGGAGTGACGGACCGAGCGCGAGCACCCCGGCCAGCAGCGCGGGTCGCCACCAGCGTCGCCACGCCGGAAGCGCGCAAAGGATCGCGACCCACCCAAGATACGTGACATGCCGGATGCCGAAGTTCCCACCTGACCGGAAGTCCGGGAAGAGGTGATCGCCGCCTACGAAGAAGCCCGCGAGGTCGTTCGCTGGGAGAAATACCCAGTCCCAACCCGGCGCACTGTCCTCACGGAGCAGGGCGTCCGGCGCGGCGACGCTCGTCCGGATCGCGAGCAAGACGGGCAAGGTGAGCACAGCGGCGCCGAGCGCGATCCCGACGTACCGCCGCATCGCTGACACAAGTGATACATCTCGCTGTGAAAACCACGCCAACGGAAGGATGAACGCCCCGAAGAGCGCGTAGTAGGCGTTGGCCCACCCCAACCACGCCCAGGCGAGAATCGCGGGGACCATCGCCCGCCCCCCCTCCTTCATGGC
>CAIXRH010000062.1 GCA_903921785.1 uncultured Pseudomonadota bacterium | reverse complement strand
GGCGGCGGCGCGGGCCTCGGCGACGTCCGCCGCAGCGGCGGGCGCGCCGGTGGCCCGGCCGGTGATGATCAAGACGTCGGCGCCGGCGCGATGGTGGAGGTCCGCCGCCGCTTCGCCGAGCGGGCCGCCGCCGAGCGGCCGCGCGTGCTTCACGTGGACGTCTGCGAGGAGGCCCACCCGCTCGGCGCCGAGCTCACGCCGGTAGCGAAGCCAGTGGTGGGCGTCGCCCTCGATGACCCCCTGATCGGTCACCGCGGCGCCGGCGAGCACGTTCACGCGCACCCAGTCGGCCTCGGTGATGGCGGCGATGCCGAGCGCGGCGCGGGCGTCGTTGCGGAGCACGTTGATGCCCAGGCGCAGCGCGGGATGCGCGCGCCGCACCTCGGCGGCGAGCACCGCCATCGCGGCGACCACGTGGGGGTCCACCGCGCCGCGGCTGAAGGGGGCGTCCCCGAAGTTCTCGAGGATGGCGCCGTCGGCGCCGCCGCGGGCGAGCGCCTCGGCGTCGGCGAGGGCGCGGGCGCGCACGATCTCGAAGCCGGCGGAGCCGCGCGGGGCGGCGGGCAGCGGGAGCAGGTGGATCACGCCGACGAAGGTGAAGGGGCTGCTCACGGGAGACCTCCGCGCGGTCGCGCCCGCCGGGCCTAATCCGCCGCGCCGGGCTCCGGATCAGCCCTCGGTGTACCGAAGCACGAAGACCGCCTGTTCGCGCACGCTCCCATCCACGAGCGTGAGGCGGCACGCGGCCGGGCCCGCCACCGCGGCGCTCCCGACCCGCACCCGCAACGCGCCATCCTCCCCGACCGCGCAGGCGAAGTCGGGCCCGGCGCCCACGGCCGCCGCCGCCGCCAGCGGTGCGCCCACCGGCCAGCTCGCCTCCACCACGTCCACGCCGTTGTGCGGCACGATGAGCCGACCCGACGCCTCCGGCCAGGCGGTCAGCCCGCCCGGGCCGAAGCCGAGCCGGAATTCCACGGCGAGGGGGCCGTTGTGGCAGCTCGCGCGCTCGGGCAGCTCGGTCGGCCAGTCCTTCGCCTCCCCAGCGAAGGTCCACGTCGCCATGACCAGCTGCCCCGCCATCACCTCGCAGTGCAGGTGGGGATCGGCCGCCTCCCAGCCGGAGCGAGGCGGGCTGTCCAGACGAGCCACGCTGGCGCCATAGCCGAGCTTTCCGGTAGTGAAGCCCGGCGGCGGCGAAGCGGGGAGCCGCAGGAGCGGCAGCGGGTCGCCCGCCGCGGGCCGTGGCACCGGCGTGGTGGAGAGCGCGACGGGCGCGAGCTCCGCGGCAATGCGCGCGGTGGGGTCGAACGGCACGTCGGACGGGGAGGCCACCGGCGGCGCGGCGGCGTTCGCCCCGTTTCGCGGATCCGGCGGGGACGGGTGTACGCAGGCCACGAGCGCGGTGCAGGCGAGCACCGGGGCCAGGGCGCGCCACACCGCAGGGGCGCCCGTCGGAGTCGGGAGGGAGAGGTCCACGCTTCCAGGGTAGCGCCGCGGGACACGATCCGCTCGGCTGGCTCGTTGAAACCCGCTCCTCGACCGCGGCGCCGCCTGCGGGGCAGGGCGGGGCTCGACCACCCGCCCGTCGACACGTCCGCCTTCGTCGACCGAACCGCGGTGGGTCACGGAGGGCTGGGAGGCGGGCCGCCGCCCTCCGCCGCGCCGCCACCGGCCGCACCCGCGGGCGCGCCCTCCGCCGCGCCGGCCGCGCCGCCCGCCCCCGGAATCTCCTCGAGCGGCGGCGGCTCCGGTAGCCCGAGCACCTCCACCAATGCCGGCTCCAACGCCGCGAGTACCACGATCGCCTGCACCTGCCGCCCGGTGAGGTACCGCGCCGGCGGGGTGCGCAGCTTCTCCAGCGACCAGAGGCCGCCGACGTCCATCTGGCCCTGGTCGGGCGCGGCGGCGGTCTCGTCGAGGTGGGAGAACTCGCCGCCATCCCAGTCCAGGCCCACGAGGGTGTGGTAGGCGCCGACGTTGCCGAAGGGGCTGGCGCGGCGAACCAGGAAGAAGCGCGCGGCGGCCACCTTCAGGAGCGTGTCCTGCGGGAGCTGGCTCTGCCACTGCGCCACCGCGTCCAGCAGTTGGCGGATGCGCTCCTGCCGGTCGGCGGACGGGGTGGTGTCGCCGTTCGCGGCCAACCGCGCCGCGCTGAGCTTCTCGGCGAAGCTGGCCATCTCCTCGTCGCTCACCGGTCCGGCCGCCAGCTTGCCGTCCAGCTCCCGGTACACCGGCTCCAGCGCCGCGAGCTCGGTCTGCGCGTGGGTCGCGTCGTCGACCGCCTGCTGCGCCACGGTCGCCCGAACGCGCTGCACCACCTTCTTGAACCGCTCCAGGTCCGCGTCGCGGAAGTGCGCCGCCGAGAGCCACGCCCGGACGCGCACCCGTTGCCCGAGCTCAAACGCCGGGTCTCCCGCCTCTCCCGCGTAGAGGAGCTGGAAGAGGCGGTCCTGCCCCGGGCCCTCCGCCGTGGGCGGGGGCGCTTCGAGGGGCGCGGCGGGGATGGTCGGCACGGCGGCGAGGTCGTCCGCGGTGACCTTGCAGCCGGAGAGGGCCGCGACGAGGAGCCAGGGCAACACGGGCCCATGGTAGCATGCGCCCATCGACCGGTTCCGCCCGCTCCTGCTCGCGTGGCTCAGCTACGCCGTCGTGGCGGGCTGGTTCTGCTGGCCCGTGGCCGCCGACCCGGTGCACCTGGCGCTCGGCCACGTCGGCAATGACGTGGGGAACCACGTATGGGGCTACGGTTGGGTTGCGGCGAGCCTCACCTCCGGCCACCTGCCCACCCACACCACGCTCCTGTCGTGGCCAAACGGCGGTTCGCTCTGGTTCATCGACGCGTTCGACGTCCTGCTCACCCTCCCAGTGAACCTCCTCTGGGGCCCCGTCGCCGCCTACAACGCGGCGAACCTGTTCAATTTCTGGCTGGCAGGGGTCGGCGCGAGGGCGCTGGCTCGGCGGGTGAGCGGCTCGGAGTGGGGCGCCTGGGTGGCGGGCATGTGCTTCATGGCCACGCCGCAGCTGCTCGGTCAGGCGTACAACGGCATCTCGGAGACCTTGGCGGTCGGCTGGCTCCCCCTCGCGCTACTCGCGCTCGATCGGCTCCTTGAACGCCCCACCTTGCGAGCTGGCGCCCTCGCCGGTCTCGCCCAGGCCGTCGCCACCCTGTTCAACTGGTACTACGGGTTGTTCGGGATGATGGTCGGGGCGCTCATGTTCGCTCGCGCGGCGCTGGCCGCCCGCCGCGGTGACGGCCCCTCGTTCCGCGCTCTCTTCCCGGCGTTGGTCCTCGGCGCGCTCGTCTTCGTCGCCGTCGCCGGCCCCCCGTTCTCTCTCTTCGCCGCCTCCATGAACGCGGACGACGCCCTGGTCACCCGCGACCCCGACTTTGTCTGGAAGACCCTGGTCCTCCACAACATGACCGACGGCGTGGCGTTGTTCCACCCCGGACGGTTCTACTCTCCCGACCTCAAGACCGTCTTCGGGGAAGACCTCATCGTGGTGGTCTACGTCGGCTACGCGCTTTGGGTGCCCGCGTTGGTCGGCGCGTGGTTCGCGCGCCCGCGGGGCACCGTGGTGCTCTGGGGCGCGGCGGCGGCCGGCTTCGGGTTGCTCGCGCTCGGCCCGTTCTTGTACTGGGGGGGCGACTACACCCAGGTGGCCGGCGGCTGGCTCCCGCTGCCGTTCCTGGCGTTGTTCAAGCTGATCCCGATGTTCTCGCGGATCTCGCACGCCTACCGCTTCGTCATCGGGCTCTCCCTGGCGCTGAGCGTGCTGGCGGCGATGGGCGTGCGCGCGGCCGAACGTCGCGGCTGGGACGTGCCGGTCTACGTGACCGCGATCGTGCTTCTCCGCCTGTTTGAGACGACCAGCGCCTCCTCCGCGGTCTTCCCCGTGGTCACCACCGCGGTGGACCCGCCGGCGGTGCTGGCGCAGCTCGAGGGCGGCGCCGTGCTCGACCTCCCCGTCGGCGTGCCGATCCTCGCGCGCTCCCGGTTCTTGTTGGAGCAGCTCGTCCATCGGCAGCCCGTTCCGTTCGGGCTCAACGAACCCACCCCGAAGGTCCTCTACTACAACCACTTCACCCAGTACCTCCTGGAGCTGGAGCGGAGTCAGGTCACGCAGCTCCCGTCGCGCGGGCCGGACCTCGACCTGGAGCTCGGCCGCGCCGCGCTCGTGGACATGGGGCTGAAGTGGATCCTGGTCCACGAGGGCGATTACCCGGCCTCGCAGCTCCCGAAGGTGGAGCGATTCCTCGACGAACACGCCACCGCGGTCCACGCGGGCGACGGCCTGCGTATCTACCGCCTCGACCCCACGGTGGAGCCGGCGCTGGGCCCCGAGGCGACGGCTGCGGCGGGCACGGTGTCGCCGGAGGCCACGGTGTCCCCGGACGCCGCCGCGCCGGCGCCGCCCCCCGAACCGCAAGTCCCGGCCGGCTGAACGTTCATTTTCATGGGGCAGGGGGCGGCGCCTGGCCCACTTCGGGCCCCCGCAACGCCCCCCGGCCCAGGCCGCCGGGCTACCCCGGGATGCGCCGCAACGCCTCGGCGAACGCGCGGCGGTCGGTCGCGGCGGGGAGCGCGTAGGCCTTCCCGTGCTGCTTCACGATGCGCGCCACGGCCTTGTCCGTGCCCTTGCCCCAGTCGCCGTCCACACCCGCGGCGCCGAGGCTGTCGCCGTAGCCGAGCCGCACCGCGTGGCTCTGCACGGCGCGGGCGACCCAGGCCTCGGCGGCGGGGAGATCGGCGAGCGTGGTGGCCACGCGCGCCCACGGGAAGCCGGGGCCCGGGTCGGCCTTGCGGCCCGGCGCGATGTGCTCGTGGCCAACGACGAACGTGGGGTCGATGCCGTTGCGGCGGACGATGTCCCGCACCAACGCGAGCACCGCGACCGTCTGCACCTCCGGGTACGCCGCCCAGCGATAGTTCGCCCAGGCGCTGCGCCGATCCACGACCGCCGCGGCAGGCGCCGAAGCCGTGCGGGTGACGAAGCCGTTCCCGACGCGGTCCCGACGCTGCAGCTCCCCATTGGGCCCGGTACGATCCGCCCAGCCGAAGTTCACCACCTCGATGCCGACGGAGACGCGGTTCACGTCGTCGGCGCCGTTCCAGGTGGACACCCCGGCGTGCCACGCTTTCTTCGCCTCCGGCACCATCCGGATCACGGTACCGTCGAGGTCCACCACGTAGTGCGCCGACTTCTCGTTGGCGGGGTGCATGAACCCTTCGACCACGTCGGCCCGCGACTCGATGGCGGTGTAGTGCATCACCAGCGTGGTGATCTTGGCGCCGGCCGGGCGTGCGGAGCAGGCAGGAGTCGGCGTTTCGACGATGGTCATTGGCGGAGGCTATCCGCGCGACGCGGGCGCCGCATACAACTGGGTGTTTCCCGGCGGGCGCCGGCTCTCCGCCGCGGCGGCACCGCCCGCCCACCCCACCATTCTCGCCGATGGAGGCTCCTCGACCCCTGGCGTCGGGATACCCCGCCGCAGATGCGCCGCATCCTCCTCGCGTTCGCCGTCGGCGTGGCCGCCTGCGTGGCGGCCACCTGGCCCGCGGCGACCACCTGGAACACGCACACGCTGGTGCCCCTCGGCTACGCCGACGTGCAGGCCGGGTTGTGGTGGCCCCGCCACGTCGGCGACGCGGTGCTGGCGGGGCGGAACCCGTTCTTGGCGACAGAGTTTTTCTGGCCCGCCGGGCAGGACGTCACCCTTTTGGTGTGGAACGTGCTGGCGGAGCTGCTGCTCTTCCCGCTGTGGCGCTGGTTTTCGCCGAACGCGGCGCTCAACCTCGCGGCGTTCCTCGTCGCGGGGCTCAACGCCGCGGCCACCGCGGCCGCCGTACGGCGGTTGCTGGCCGGCAGCGCGGGGGCGCCGGCGGCCGCGACGAGCGCGCGGGCGGC
>CAIXRH010000061.1 GCA_903921785.1 uncultured Pseudomonadota bacterium | reverse complement strand
CCGGGGTCGCTCCATCCCCCTTCGCTCGGGAGATCGTCGGGGGTACCGGGGGGCATCCCGACGCGCTTACCACGCGACGGGGGTGCGACACCCCCCGTCGACGCCGCGAGTGGGGGTTGGGTGGGGGTTCGGCTCGGCGAGGTCCGCGACGCCGGTCGGCGCGGCTCGCCCGCCCACGTTCGTGACCGCATCCTGACCCACCTCGTACGCTTCGTTGACGGAGAGCGCGTGCTGGTCGGGCATATTGAGGGTCGGCGGTTTCACCGCCGGTCATCGGGGAGCGCACATTCACGTCGCGATTCGATTTCCCTGGAAAGGCGGCCAGAGTCGGCTGATCGTGGGGTTGGTCGGGGCGCTCGGGTGCGGGCCCGATGGCGCGGACCCCGTCGGGCTGGTGGGAGCGGGCGTCCGGGAGACGGGGCTCGAGGCGGAGCGCGGGGACACTGCGGAGACCGGCGACACCGCCGGGAGCGGCGACTCCGCCGGCGAAGCCCCGAGCTGGGACGCAAGCCCGCCCGTGGAGGTCGGCTCGATCGTCACCTTCACGGCGGAATGTGCGCTCGGGGTCGGGGCGCGGAGGCTGAGCTGGGAGTTGCTCGATCCCGCGGCGCACGACTGGGTCCGGAACCCCGACCTCACCGACGCGGCGGTCCTCGTGGACTGGTTGCCGATCGAGTGTTTCCCGGTGCTCGAATCTCCCGCGCATCTGCGCTGGCTCGACAACGGCGACATCGAGTATTCGCAGATCCACCGGGTGAGTCCGGCGTACCTCGATGGCTCGTGGCTCGGCGTCGTAGCAGTGGAAGAGATGACGACGAGCGAGGAGTGCCGCGCGATCCTCGAGGCGCACGACGCGGAGGCCCCCGTGCTCCGCGTCACCCGGATCGAGTCCGCCGCGCCCTAGTGGCCCGTGGCGGGCCGGAACCGTCCCGTCCGCTCCGGAAGCTCGCTCGGCAGAGGGCGCTCGGAGGCGCCGGCGGGCGGGGTGGTCATCCCGCGCTGTTGCGCATCACCAGCTCGTCCGACGCGGCGATGATCGACGCCAGCGTGGCCCATCCGAGCAACCCCGACTGCGTGCGGACGAGGAACCACCGCTTGCCGTCCTCCCACTTCGACGCGTAGAGGTGGTCCGGTGATTCGGCCACCACCGACGCCTGCTTTCCCGGGGCCACGTTCGCCACCACGCCCTTGCCGGCGGGGGCGTCGTAGATCGGGAAGCTCCGGTCCACCTTGAACGACCAGCCCTCGGGGTGCTGTTCGGTGACCACCGAGAGCAGCGGCTGCTTCACGTGCGTGAGCACCCCTTCCTGCCAGGCGAATTTCTCCACGTGGCTGTACCAGCGGTCTTCGTACAGCCCGAGCAGGATGCCGTTTCCGTTGGCGATGACGCGGGAAGGCGTGCCCAGGTAGGCCGGGAAGGTGGTGCGCGACCACGCTCCCTTGGCGAGGCGGAGGACGTTGCAGCTGCGGTCGTCACGCGGGCCGAGCTCGCAGACCACCAGCTCCTTCCCGGGCTTGTCGCTCGCGATGTCCACCACCTCGAGCTCGCACATGCCGTCGGAGCAGAAGGCGTCGGTGAGCGGAGGCACGATGAGCTGCTCGTTCTTCACGTTGACCGTCTCGGGCTTGCCGTCGCCGTCGAAGTCCTGGGTGATCGGAGGGGCCACCGTGCCCGCAAACGCCGCCACAAACCATACGATCATCAGAAGCTCCCTGCGTCCACGCGACGCCCGACCTCCGCGGCCGGGAGCCCGGGCTCCAGTACGCGCTCCCCGTACATCAGCCAGAGCTCCCAGGCTACCGGCGGGGCGGAGATCGCGACGGTGCGGCGGGTCGAGGAGGCGTCGCCCGCCGGCAGGGTGGTGTCGGAGCGCAGCCGCCAGGTCGTGGCGTCCGGGGCGTAGACCTTCCGGAATTCGGCGACACCGACCACGTCCCGACACCGGCTATCGCCGCAGAGGCGCAGCTCCAGGCGCCGGAACGGGTCGCCGGTGGGGACCGCGTGCGGGAGCGCGCCGCGGAGCGTCACGGTGGCGTCGCCGCCGTCGGCCGACACGCTGACCTTCAGCAGGCCCTTCCAGAGATCGCCTCGGTGTGCGCCAACAAAGTCGTGGTCCCCGTCGGGGAGGTGGCAGCTGGCGCAGCGCTCGCCGCGCGCCGCGGCGGACGACATCTTCCACTCGGAGAAGGTGGCCTGCGCAGGCTCGTCTCCCAGGGTGAATGGACCCTTGGGGGTGTGATTCTGGAAGGGGAACTCGTGGCAGCGGGCACACATGGCGTCGCCGAGGTCAGGGACCACCCGTACGGCGTGAGCCTCGCGGGCGCGGGCCGTGGGCTCGCCGGAGGTCAGGATGAGCCCGTCCTCCAGGTGGCAGACGGCGCAGGACACGCCCTCGCCGACGCCGGTCGCGGCTCGATCGTGGCCGGGCGCGGCAGCGGCGCCGATGAGCGCCTCTTGCCCGCGGACCAGCGGCTCGTGGCAGCCCAGGCACCAGCCATCCGGGTCGCGACCCCAGGACGCGCGAAACATGGCGTTGGACGAGGCGGTGCCGTGGCGGGAACGGCGCCACTGCTCGGTCTGGGCGGGATGACAGGCGGCGCAGTCGTCCACCGAGTCGCCGACGGGTGGCGGGGTGGGGCGGAGGCCGCCGCGGATCGGGGACCACGCGACGGCAGAGAGGAGCGGCGCGAGCCACCAGCGCATGACGGGCGCTATGGCGGGGACGGTGTCCCGACAAGCGGGCGGGCGAGCCCCGCTTGAGCCGATCCGCAAGGTGGGCTCACCTCCCGGCCCTCCGACGCCGTCGTGAGCCAGGACGAACGTCGGCGTGCCCCACCGCGCGGCCGACGCCACGGGGCGATACCTTGGCCCCATGGACCGTCCGCCGCTGCCCGAGTTCGGCTTCATGAGGATGTGGACCCGACGTGTCCAATGGACCGTCGGAGCGTTCGTCGTCGCGTATGTGATCCAGCTCGTCACCCAGCCGCTCTTTGAGTCGTTCCTGGTGCTCCGCCCGCTCGGCGGGGGTTTTGAGCCGTGGCAACCGCTCAGCTACACCTTCGTGCAGGCGGAGCCGATCTGGGCGCTGCTCGGCTGGTTCGTCCTACTGAACTTCCTCGACACCACGATCCGGACCGTCGGTACCCGTCGGTTCTGGTGGAGCACCTTCGCCACCTGGGCGGGAACGAGCTTCCTCACGCTCCTCGCGGGGCTCACGGGCTGGTTCGCAGGCGGGTCGGTCGCGACGCCGAACTGGTGGATCGAGGCGATGATCGTGTGGTTCGCCTTCGCCAACCGGGGCGCGGTGATCAACATGATGATGGTCTTGCCGATGCGGGCGGAGAACCTCGCCTGGCTCTCGGGGCTCCTGAACCTGCTCAACGTCGCCTACGCCCGGGATCTGCAGTCCGTGCACATGCTCCTCGCCTGGATCGTGGCGTACGCCGTGTTTTTTGTCCCGACGTTGCGCCGCCGCGAGGCGGCGCCGGTGCCCCGCAAGGGCCCGCGCGGCGCGGGCTTCCAGGTGCTCGAAGGCGGGAAGCTCAGCGACCGGCCACGGCGCAGCAAGCCGGACGAATACGTCAACTGAGGCCGTCGGCGGGCCATCGCCGCCTCAGGCCGTGGCCGGCCCCGAAGACTCCAGCGCCGTGGCGAAGAGACACCACGCCACGGCTAGGAAGACCAGCAGCAACGCCCCGTCGAGCACGCCGAGGCGGGGGCGCGGAACCGGCGCGCCGGCGACCGCGAGCACCACCCCGGAGCGTGGCGCGGTGGCCACCTCCACCTCCACCCCCCGCCGCAGCTCCGCCGCGACCGACTTCGGAACGGGCATCCACCGCTTCTTCGTCTGCACCCAGGCGTAGTCCCCGCTGAGCCCCGTCCCGGTGACGATCGCGGTGGGCGAGAGCAGCACCGTGTCGCTGTGGACCACGTCGAGCACCGTCTCCACCGCGGTGTGGCGGATCCCCTTCAGTTCGTCGCGGAGTAGCGCCACCGTGCGGTAATTGAGGAGGGCGAAGACCGTCAGCACCGCCAGGGGCGCGACCCGGACCAGGATCGTGCGGTCGAGGTCCACAGAGTGAAGGGAGGCGCGGGCGAAGACCCAGCCGAGCACCACGAACAGCCAGACCACGCCGCCGGCCAGCAGGCCGCCCGCGGCGCGCCGCACCCCGGAGACCAGGAGGTGCGCCCGCAAACACGCGTGATCCTCCACGGTGAACGCCTCGTCGTGGGGGATCGCCTCCGCCCGGTACGTGGTGGCCGGGGCGTTGAGCGCGGCCTCGAGCGTGGCCTCGGGCGTGGTCGGGTCGTCGAGCACCTCCACGCGGAACGCGGTGTCGAGCCGCGCGGTGCTGTGCAGCGTGATGCGCTGACCGACCTTCACCTGCTGGTACACCCACAGCTCCGCCGAGAGCTCCTTCCCGTCGATGCTGAAGAAGTACGAAGCGGAGCGGTTCTGGCGGCGGTAGGTCTCCACCCGCTTGTCGGTGACGACGCCGGTGCGGAGGCGCTTGTCGGTCTCGAAGGCGGCGCCGACGTTCAGCCCGAGGATCACCAGGAGAATGAGCCCGAAGAAGCCGCCGAACCCCAAACGGACCGCCGTCGGCATCTCATCGCCGATGGCGCGGAAGACCGCCACGACGATCCCGCCGATGGCGAGGCCGGCCGCCACCGCGCCCACCGCGCGCCGGCGAAGCTGGCCACGCTCTTCCGCGGTCAGGGGCTCCCGGGACTCGGTCAACGGAGGGCCCACGCGGGGGAGGGGAGGCAGTGGTGGATCACGGGCTTTCGTAGTCCTCTCTCGGGGGCGGCGCAAGCCCCGCGCCGCGCTACGCTCCCTCGTGATGGCGAACCCCTGGCGCTCGCGCCTCCTCGGCCTCCTGCTGATGCTCCCCGCCGGCGTCGGCTTCGGGCTGCTCGTTGCCTACGGGAAGCGCGGCGGGGACGTGCGCAACGCCAGCGGCAGTTGGGCGGACAACCTGGGTGCAGCCGCGTTCATCCTCGCGATCCTCGTGGCCTGGGGTGGGATCTTCCTCCTCGCGGGGAGCTTCTCCAAGCGGCGGTAGGCGACGGCGGGCGCGGGCGCTGCGGCGTCGGGGTGCGGGGGCGGTACGGGGGCGTCAAGCCGCGGCGTCGTTCGTCTGGAAGCGGCCGATGGCGTCGGTCATGTCCCGCGCCTGGTCGCGAAGGGAGGCCGCCGCTGCCGCCGACTGCTCCACCAACGCGGCGTTCTGCTGCGTCATGCGGTCGAGCTCGCGGATCGCCCCGTTCACGCTGGTGATCCCGGTACGCTGACGGGTGGAGCGGCTGGCCATCTCGTGGATGACCTCGTTCACCTGCTGCACCGAGCTCACGATGTCCGTCATCGTATGGCCGGCCTCTTCGACCTGACGAGAGCCGAGGTCCACCTTGGCGACCGACGCCTCGATGAGGGCCTTGATCTCCCGGGCCGCGTTGGCGCTGCGCTGGGCCAGCATGCGCACCTCGCTGGCGACCACCGCAAAGCCCCGGCCCTGCTCGCCGGCCCGCGCCGCTTCGACCGCGGCGTTGAGCGCGAGGATGTTGGTCTGGAAGGCGATCCCGTCGATGACCGAGGTGATCTCGTTGATTTTGGCGGCGTCGCGGTGAATCTCGTCCATCGTCGTCACCACGTGGGCCACCGCCTCGCCGCCCTTGAGCGCCACCTCGGCCGCGTGGGTGACGTGGTCGTTGGCCTGTTGGGCGGCCTCCTCGTTGCGAGCGACCTCCTCCGTGAGCTGGCCCATGCTCGCCGCGGTGTCTTGCAGGTTGTTCGCGGCGAGCTCGGTTCGGGTGGCGAGGTCCAGGTTGCCCTGCGCGATCTCATCGCTCGCCACCGAGAGGCTGCCCGCCGATCGGTGTACACCCTGGATGATCTGGGTGAGCTCCGCGCTCATCGTGCCGATGGAGCTCAGCAGGCGGGCGATCTCGTCGCTGCCCTTGACCTGGACCCGAGCGCCGACCCGCCCGTGGGCGATGGCCTCGGCCACCTGCACCGCCTTGAGCAGGCCGCGGGTGATGATCCGGCTCACGAGGTTGCTGACGTACAAGCAGGCGGCGCCCGCGACGAGCAGGAAGACGCTGAGCTTGCCGAGGCGGGAGAGGAAGACCTGGTGGAGGTCGTCAACGTAGACCCCCGAGCCGATGACCCATCCCCAAGGTTTGAAGCCGGAGACGTAGGAAATCTTGTCGACGGCGACGTCGCTGCCTGGGCGCGGCCAGCGGTACTCCACGAAGCCCTCGCCGTGCTGGGCCACCGTGTCCACGAACTCCACGAACGGTTTTACGCCGTCCGGGTCGGCCATCGTGGAGAGGTCCTTGCCTTCAAGCTCGGGCTTGGTCGGGTGCATCACCACCACCCGGGCCATGTCGTTCACCCAGAAGTATTCGCCGCCTCCATAGCGGGCTCCACGTAGCGCCTCCTTCGCCATCGCCTGGGCCTCAGCCCGGGTGGCCTTCCCGGTCTCTTCTTGGGTGTACGCCCACTTCACGATCGCCGCGGCCGCCTCCACGACCTCCCGGGTGGCCTCCTTCCGGGTCTCCAGGCTCTGCGTGTAGAGCGACCAGGAGAGGAAGACCGAGGTCAGGACGAACAGCGCCATCGGCAGGAGGGTCAGCAGGCGCAGCTTGGACGCGATGGACATGCGCCGCAGCAGATCAACCATGGGCACCTCGGAGTGGTCCCGCGGGGGGGCTATCGGTCCGGCTGGGGGGTGGGTTGAGGGCAAGTGGGAAGGGGGTTGTTCCACCTCCCGTCGCGGCCGGAGCGTCGCGAGCCCAACGTGGGCCAGCCATGACCAGCGTGGGCGCGGCGCCCTCGCGTGGTGGTCGCCCTACTCCTTCACAAACACCGCCCCCACCGCGACATCCTTCACCATCGGCAGGGTGATCGTCTCCCCGGCGCCGGACGCGTCCCCGGACCAGCCGGCGAAGGTGTAGCCGGAGGCGGGCTCCGCGGTGATCGTCACCGGGACACCCTGGTAATACGTACCTTCGAAAGGAGCGCTCACGGAGACCACGGCGAGGTGGAAGGTGCCGCCTTCGGGGGGATCCGCGTCGATCCGCAGCGCGGCGTGACCGTGAAGGCCGAGGTGATCCTGGAGCTGGGCGTCGATGTAGCGGGGACGCTCGCGCGTGAAGGTGTCGGCGTAGTCGATCGCGCTCTCCCAGTCGCGCATCGGGGCGCCGCCGCACCAGCGGTCGCGCTGGAGCTTCATCACCGGACGCACCTCGGCGGCCAGCTTCTGCAGCCGCGCCGACGCCACCTCCGCGCGGAGCGAGGTGTTGAGGTAGTCCCCGTGGATGTTCACGAAGCGGTCGCGGAACGCCGGGTTCTCCAGGGCGGCGCCGATGGGGAGGCCCGGCCAGGAGCCGGAGGTCGTGGTGGCGAGGTGGTCGTAGCTGTAGTCGGGCCAGCCGTGGCCGAAGTCGTAGGCCATCCACCGGAAGCGCCCGTCGTCGTTGCGCTCCCGCCACAACCGCAGGTTGTTGCCCCACCAGTCCGTGTTGCCGATCCACCCCTGGACGACCGTGGTGGCGGCGAGGTTGTCGGTGTCGACCAGGGCGGAGAAGTCGGCCCACGCCGCGTCGTCGCTCAAGTCGGTGGTCGCGAGGGTGTTCATTGCGTCGAACGCCACCCAGTCGCCGGACTCGGCGGTCCAGTTCGGCTCGTGGGTCCACCCGAGCTTGAGGAAGTCGAGGTTGTCGGGGTCGGCGCCGCGGTGTGCGGCGGGCCACTGCTCGTCCAGGCGCTCCTTGAGCTCGTAGAGCCCCCAGAATTCGCCGTTGATGTACACCAGGGCCGGGGTGTAGGCCTGGGCGTCCACAGCCTCGGAGCGGACGCCGGCGTCGTCCCGGAAGAGCTCCTGCACGGTGGCGTCCACGATCTGGGTGCTGCACCAGTCGCCGCCGTTGCGGAGGTACAGCGTGTGGAACTCGTCGATGGACTCCTCAGGGAAGACCTGCGCCGAGAACGTCTCCGGGCCGTAGGCGGTGCGCGCGATGAGGTCGAAGTTCCGCTGGTCGAACGCGCGGCTGTAGCCGCCGGCGATCTGGATGCCGCCGTCCTGGGCCACGGTCGGCACGCCGCCGGGTGCGAACACCTCCACGTGCACGTCCCGCTCCCACACCTCCCAGAAGTTGGCCCCGAAGTACGGGTACCAGGGCTCGTAGTCGGGGCCGAGCTCGTAGATCCCGGTCTCGGGGTCGAAGAGGTCGGCGGGCTCGGCGGTGAGCGCGATCACCGTGACGCCGCTGTCGGCGATGGACGTGTCGGTGAGCCAGGTGGCGGTCGTGGTCCGGCTCGGCCAGAGCCCGTCCACGAAGGCCCGCGCGCGCACCACGAACGGCCCCCCCTCGGGGACGGCGAGGGCTGCGGGAAACTCGGCGTCAGACGCCGTGGGGACGCGACCGTCCGTCGAATAGCGGATGGTCCCTTCGCCCCGGGTGCTTATCGGGGTGCCCCCCGCCACGAAGCCAGCCGCCGGGCTCAGTTTTGGCGGGTCCGCGAAGCCGGGCCGCGACTCGGTGGTGTTCTCCGCCCCCGGCGTCGCCTCGAGGAACCACGCCCAGGTGCCGTCGGCGGTGCGCCCGTACGCCACGTCCTCGTACATCCGGGGGGAGGAGACGTGGTCGGCCACGCAGCCGTCCGTCCCGAGCAGGAACAGCTCGTCGCCGAGCGCGTCGAGGCTGAACGTGGCGTGGAGCGCGGGGGAGGTGCGGTCCTTCCCGGACGCCCACACCAGCAGCGGCGTGGCGCCGAGCTCCTGATCCGGGAGCGCCCAGGGGGTCGCTGGATCATCGGAGACCGCCCAGCCCGCGAGCGACATGGGGGCGCCGCCGTCGACGAGCCGCAGCTCGAACCAGTCGGAGGTGTCGCCATCTTCGTCGGTGGCGCCGTGGAGGTTCGCCGCGACCACCTCGTTGAGTCGGAGCGGCGCGGGCTCGGCGCAGGCGGTCCAGGTGGGGGCGGTGTCGCTGGGGAGCGCGGAGGCGGTGTCGGGCGTGACCTCGTCCGGGGCCAGCGTGGCGGGGCCGGAGGCGCAGGCGAGGAGGGCCAGGAGCATCGGGGGGAGGGTAACAGTTCGGGGGCGGACGGGCGGCGCCCTTCCCCCCCGCCCCTCGCCGGCATAGACGCGCGCCCGCTCTGAGGCTCCCTTGCGCGTACTGCTCGCCTACTCCGGTGGACTCGACACCTCCTACCTGCTCCGTCGCCTCTGGAAGGAGGGCCACGAGGTGCTCGCCGTCACGGTGGACACCGGCGGCCTCAACGACGCCGAACGCACCGCCATCGCCACCCGCGCGCGCGCGATGGGCGCCGCCGAGTACCGCTGCGTGGACGCCCGGGAGCGGGTCTACCGCCAGCACATCGCGTGGTTGATCAAGGCCAACGTGCGCCGCGGCGGCGTCTACCCGCTCTGCGTCGGCGCCGAGCGGGTCGTCCAGGCCCAGGTCGTCGCCGAGCTCGCCCGCGAGACGGGCGCGGACGCCGTGTGCCACGGCAGCACCGGCGCTGGCAACGACCAGATCCGGTTCGACGTGGCGATCCGCACCCTCCTCCCCGGCGCCCGGATCCTCACGCCCATCCGCGATGAGGGCATCCAGCGCGAGACCAGCGCCGCGTTCCTCGCGGCCGAGGGCTTCCCGATGTCCGCCGATCGGAAGGACTACTCGATCAACGCCGGGCTCTGGGGCGTCACCATCGGCGGCCGGGAGACCCACGACGCGTGGTCGTACCTCCCCGAGCCCATCTGGCCCACGACCACCACGCCTGCGAAGGCGCCGGTCGGCGGCGAGGACGTGGTCGTGTCCTTCGAACAGGGCGACGTCGTCGGCGGCCTCTCCACGGTCGAGGCGCTCAACGAGCTCGGCGCGAAGCACGGCGTCGGCCGCGGCATGCACCTCGGGGACACGATCCTCGGCATCAAGGGCCGCATCGCCTTCGAAGCGCCCGCCGCCGCCATCCTGATCGACGCGCACCGCGAGCTCGAGAAGCTCGTCCTCACCCGGCTGCAGCTCACCCAGAAGGAGGGCCTCGGCGCCACCTACGGGGCGCTTTTGCACGAGGGGCTCTACTTCGATCCCGTCGTGGCGGACCTCGAAGCATTTCTCGCCTCCAGCCAGCGCCGGGTCACCGGCGACGTGCGGGTGCACGTGGAGCAGGGGCGCATCGAGGTTCACGGCGTCCGCTCGCCGTTCTCGTTGATGGATGCGCGGGTCGGCACCTACGGCGAAGCGAACAAGCTCTGGTCGAACCAGGACGCGCGCGGCTTCAGCAACGTGTACGGCCTGCAGGGTGTGCTCGCGGCGCGGGCGGGCAAGGTCTAGCGCGGGGGGCGGCCGCACGGCCGGCGTAGCGGCAGAACCGGCCGTTCTCAGCTACGCTGCGCGACCATGCTCTCCCTGCTCTTCGCCTGCTCGACCTCCTCCACGATCGGCGGCGACACCGGCGCGCCGGATGACACCGCCGCCGGGGCCGACACCGCCGAGACCGCCGACCCGCCTGTGGACATGGACGCCGACGGCTACCCCGCCGGCGAAGACTGCATGGACCTCAACGACGACGTCCACCCCGGCGCCACCGAGATCTGGAACGGGCTGGACGACGACTGCGACGGCGTCACCGACGCCGAGGGCGACTGGGAAGGCTCCGTCGACGTGGACGCGACCGCGGTCTACGAGGGCCACCCCTACAGCTTCAAGCTGAGCTGCCCCCTCGCGGGAACGCTCGCGGGGCGCAGCTTTCCGTTCACGGTCACCTGCACCAGCAACGCCGACAATGCTCGCGAGGTCCTCCTGCTCGGGGACACCTTCACGCTCACCCCGAAGGACCCGGCGCTCAACGACGACGACACCTGGACCGGCAAGCTGGTCATGGAGTCGAGCGCCGGCTGGGACACGACGGCCGACGGCTCCGTCACCTGGAGCGACCTGGACAACGCCGCCTTCGAGGCCTCGCTGAGCGCGGCGTCCTTGGCGTTGACCACGAGCGGTCCGCTCACCCGGCTGGCGTCGGACTGAACTTGCATCTGGGCGATCGGCGGATCACGGTCCGCTCGACGGGCCCGGGTTGGTCGCCGATCGCGGCGCCTTCGGGCGACTGTCGGGAGGCAGGCGCCGACGCGGGTCGTGGCTCGCGAGGCTGGAGCTGGGCCGGGAGGGGGAACCAAGATAAGGCTCGTCCTCCCTGATGATCACCGAATCGCGGCCAGCTCCGCGAACGCCGGCAGCAGCACCCGCAGCGGCAGCGTGTCCGTGGGGTCGTGGGTCACGCCCATCCGCACCATCACGAGGTGCGCCGAGGGGGAGATGATCGTGAATTGGCCGAGGTGACCCCAGAAGAAGAACGTGTCCGGGGGGAGCGGCAGCCTGGTCGCTTCTTCACCGAGCATGCTCGGGAACCAGACCGAGCCGCCGTAGCCTGGCTCCGCGGCCGATGGCGTGCGCATGAACGTGACCCAGGCGGCGGGGATCACCACCTGGTCGTGCCAGACGCCGCCGCGCGCCATCAGCTCGCCGAGCCGCGCCCAGTCCACAGGGCGGAGAACCCCGTAGGCGCCGCCGACCGGTGTTCCGACGGCGTCTGGCTGGATCACCCCGTGGCGGATGCCGAGCGGCGCGAACAGCCGGCGCTGGTAGGCGTCGTAGATCGCCTGCGGGCCTCCGGCGATCTCCTCCAGTCGGCCCATCGCCAGCGTGGTCGCGCCGGTGGAGTAGTTGAACCTGGCGCCGGGCGCGTCCACCAGCGGCTTCTTGGCGATCCACGCCACCTGATCCGGCTGGGCGAAGAGCTGCTGCGAGACGTCGCTGACGTCGCCGTAGTCCTCCGCCCACTCCAGCCCCGGCGACATCGTGAGCAGGTTCCGCCAGGTGATCGCCGCCTTCGGCGTACCCTCCCAGGCGGCGAGCCCCACCGGTGCGTCCGGCGCCACGGTGCCGTCGCCGGAGAAGATCCCGGCCAGCATCCCAGTGAGCGACTTGGTCATCGACCAGCCGAGCTGCGGATCCTCGCGGTCGAGGCCATCGCGGTAGCGCTCGTAGACGAGCCGCCCGTCCTTCGCGACGACGAACGCGGTGGCGTCGCTACGCTCGCCCGGGGAGGTGGGCTTCTGGCCGAACGCGGCGTCGGCGGCGCGCACCAGGGCGGCCGCGAGCTCCGGAGAGACGACGGTGTCCACCGGGCCCTCGCCCTCGGGCCACGGCCGAGCGTCAGGCAGCGGGTCCGCGACCAGGTCGAATACTTGAGCACGAACCCCGGCGATCGTCGCGCCGGGCGGCACGACGGTGCAGCCGAGGCCGCGGCGGAAGATCGAGGTTCGCCGGTCCACATGCCCCGGGACGACCGCCGCCGCCGAGACACGGTCGCCGGGCAGGATGCTCACCGTGGAGAGCGAGGGGAAGGGCTGCACCTCGGGATCCACGTAGGCTCGGCGGACCCGCTCCGGATCATCCCCCGTCAGGTTCGTACGGGTGCACAGGTCCTGCGCGGTGTAGCCGGCCGCGGCGTAGACCTGATCGAGGATCGAGCTGGCGTGGGCCGGGGCGGCGAGGGCGAGGAGGAGCAGGGGCATGGCAGCCTCGGGGAGGTTCAAACGTCGAGGTCGTCGATCTCCGGACCTGCTTCCATGATCGCGTGGTACCGGGGCGCCGCGTCCTTGCCCATGAGGTCGGAGATCATCTGATCGGTGGCCACGGCGGCGCCGTCGGGGACAGTCACCCGGAGCAGGCGGCGCTTCTTGGG
>CAIXRH010000060.1 GCA_903921785.1 uncultured Pseudomonadota bacterium | reverse complement strand
TTGGGGTTTCCGGCGATGGCGATCCGCGGGGTGCGCCCGCCGAAGGCGGCGGCGCTCCCCGGATCGGCGCCAGCGGCCATCAGCCGACCAGCGGCCGCGCGGCGGAGCCGACGAAGATGCGCTCGGCCTCGGCTCGCCGGAGCGAGAACCGGCAGCCGCGCACCTCCACGTCGAGCGGATCGCCCATCGGGGCCACGGCGATCACCCGCACTGGCGCGCCCGGGAGGAACCCGAGCTCCATCAACCGGCGCCGAAACCCACGCTCGCCCTCGACCCGCTGGATGGTGGAGTGCGACCCGAACGGAAGTGCGGCGAGCGACATGCCTCCCTCATAGCATATTGAGAGTGGATGTCAATATCAACGTTCGGTCACCCGAGCATACGGGAGAGCATCCGCGGATCGAAGACCGGGTTGCTCAGCCGCAGCGCCCCCATCGAGGCCTTGGCGCCGCCGTAGTTGTGCCCGGGGTACACCATCGTGTCCTCCGGCAGGGTGAGGAGCCGCTGGGTGAGCGTGCGCATCATCTCCTGCGGGTCGCCGCCGGGGAGGTCCGTGCGCCCGCAGCCCTGGAGGAACAGCGTGTCGCCCGCGACCAGCGACGACTTCACCCGGAAGCAGCACGATCCCGGCGTGTGCCCGGGGGTGTGCAGCCACTCGATCTCCACGCTGCCGACCTTCACCTTGTCGCCCGAGTCGCGGAGCTGCAGGTCATTGACCCCGAGCCCGGTCACCTTCCGCACGAACTCGGCGTCGGCACGATGGATGTGGAGCGGGCAGGGATTGCTGTGCAGCAGCGCGGTGAATCCCTCCACGTTGAACCCCATCATCGAGCCGCCGACGTGATCGGGGTGGTAGTGCGTGCCGAACGCCCCGACGATCTTCATCCCGTCGGCGGTGGCCTGGGCGATGAGGTCGTCCACCGCCCACGCGGGGTCGATCACGACGCACTCGCGCGTCTCCCGGTCGCCGACGAGGTACACGAAGTTCTGCATCTGCTGGCAGACCATGTTGGACCGGCCGAAATCGCGGCCGGCGAGGAGCTGCCGGAAGTAGAGGACGTCGGACATCAGAAACCCGAGGAGCCGCCGCGCCTATGCCGGTCCGCCGGGTGCGCAAGGCCCCTCCCCCGGGACGGTGAGGGTGCGCATCCCCACCCTCGGCGCTCCGGAGCGCGGACGGCAAGCGCACGGTCCATCTCCAATCGACGGTCGGCGCTCCGGTGGAGGGCGCCGCCGAGCGCTCAAGGCAAGAAGCTGAAGACGCCCACCCCGATCCCGCCGTTCTTGAACTGGGTGATGCGCTCCACCCGGCGGTCCACCCGCTCGGCGAGCCGGCGGTCCGTCGTGAGAAACACCACTCGCCAGCTCGCGAAACGTTCGCGGAGGACGTGCCCGAAGGCGCCGTACACGCCCTCGACGCGCTCGCCCAGGCGCTCCCCGTACGGGAGGTTCGCCACGATCGTGCCGACCACCGAAGGCGGCTCGATGTCGGCGATCTCCAGGAGCCGGAACTCCACCGGGACACCGGCCCGCCGGGCGTTGTCCTTCGCAGACAAGAGCGTCGGTGCGTGGTGATCGGAGCCGAGGATCGGCGCGTTGATTCCTGCTTTTGCGGTAGCCACCCGGGGGCCGAGCCCCGCACGCACGATGCCCGCCGGGACCGCGAGGGGCGCCGCTGCCGCACCCCGAACCGGCGGCCCGCCCGGGCGCGTCCCCTTCCCTCGCGGCGCCGGCGCCGGCGGCCCGCCCCGCCCGCCGCGCGCCGCGGCCGCGACCAACGGCCACTCTTCGCAGGCGAAGCCTCGATTCACGAACGGCGAGCGCCCGAGGGCGAGCAGCGCGCCCTCGATCACCAGGGTGCCCGAGCCGCAGAAGGGGTCGTACAGGGCGTCGCTGCCGTCCCACTCGGCGAGGGCCAGCAGGCACGCCGCGAGGTTCTCCCGGATCGGCGCCTTGCCGGCCTCGGTACGCCACCCGCGCCGGTGCAGCAGCTCGCCACCGGCGTCGATCGATACGGTGACCGCGTCCTCCACGATGCGCACCTGCACCGACTGCGCGAAGCGCGGCCGGGAGCCCCGGTCCGGGATGAACGGCCCCTTCCGCGCCTCGCGGATCACCCCGAAGACCGAGCGGCTCACCGACTCCTTGAACCGGAGCGCCGAGCCGCGGCTGGACACGTCGACCTTCACCTCGGCCTGGGGGTGGAGCCAGTCGCGCCACGGCACGCGCCGCACCACGGTGGCGAGGCCCTCCGCGCTGCGCGCCGAGCCGGTCGCCAGCTCCACCAGCACCTGCGACGGGGTGCGGAGCTTCCGCACCAGCGCGGGCACCGCGGCGGGCTCGATGGAGAAGCGCACGCCGCCTGGACACACCTCGCCCGTCACGCCGAGGCCGCTGAGCTCGGCGTCGACCACGTCCTCCAGGCCCGGGTGGATCACCGCATACGCGTTCATGCTCGCTCCACGGGCTCAGCCGGCGCGCCAAGGCCCAGCTCAAAGGTCAAGACATCCGAGAGCGTGGGGAACGCCCACCGGAACCGATCCTGCAACCGCCCGGGGACGACGTTCTGCCCGGCGAGCAGCACCTCCTGCCCCATCTCCCCGAACAACGCCTTCACGGCGAAGGCCGGCAGCGGCGCCACGGCGGGTCGGCCGAGCGCCGAACCAAGGGCACGCGCAAACTCGACCTGCCGCACCGCCGCGGGCGCGACGACGTTGATCGGGCCGTCCACGCTGGGGTCGAACATCGCGTGGAGCATGGCGTAGAGCGCGTCGTCCGCCGAGATCCACGGAAAATACTGCTGCCCGGAGCCGATGGGTCCGCCGAGGCCCATCCGAAACGGGGTGAGCATCCGCGCCAGCGCCCCGCCCCGGGCCGTGAGCACGACGCCGAGCCGGAGCTTCACCACCCGCACCCCGGGCGACGTGACCGCCTCCGCCTCCCACTGCTCGCAGAGGCCGGCGAGGAACCCGCCGCCGACCCGCGCGGTCTCGGTGAGCCGCTCGTCGCCCCGGTCGCCGTACAGCCCCACGGCGGAGGCGCTCAGCCACACCCGGGGCGGCCGCGCCAGCTGGCCAAACGTCCGCGCGAGGAGCCCGGTGGGCCCGAGCCGACTGTCGGTGAGCGCGCGCTTCCGCGCGTCGGTCCACCCGCCTTCGCCGACGTTCTCGCCCGAGAGCGACACCACCGCGTCGAAGCCCTCGACCGCTGCGGCGTCGAGCCGACCACGCGCGGGGTCCCACTCGATCTCCCCCTCGCCGCCCTTCCGGCGCACCAGCCGCACCACCTCGTGCCCGCCGACCGTCAAGAGCGCCGCCAGCTGGGTGCCGAGCAGCCCGGACGCGCCCGCGAGCAGCACCCGCGAAGGCGCCAGCCCGGCCAACCGGGTGAGGTCCTCGGTGATCCGCCGCTTACGGAAAGCAAACATCGCGCCGAGCCGCCCGTCGGCCACCCAACCGGCGAGGTCCGGCGAGAACTCGATCTCGTCGCGGATCACGCAGCCACCGGCGCCGTCGTCGAGGAACCGGTGGTGGTGGGTCCAGCTCTGGAGCGGACCGCGGGTCTGCTGATCGGTGAACCCGTCGGGGTGCGGGTGGTGCGTGGCCTCCCAGGTGACCCCCGGGAGCATCTGCATCACCACCCGATCGCCCTCGTTCACCGTTCCGGACTGGGAGAGGACCTGCGCGCCGTCGAACGGCGGGAGCAGGCGCTGGAGGGCACCCCGTCGGCTGTGCCAGGCACGCACGGCGTCGGCGGGGAACGGGATGGGCGTGGAGTAGATGCGGCGGGCCATGGCGCCGCTACGGCAGGAGCCAGCCGCCGCACCCGGGGCAGACGTGCACGGCGGTGCCGAGCGCAGTCTCCACCACGCGCTGGGCGGGGATCCGGGTCTGGCAGGTCTGACAGGAGTTGTCCTTGGTGTTCACCAGGGCGGCCTTCTTCCGCTGGCGGAGCTGGGCGTAGCCCCCCTGGTATTCGTGGGGGAGCGCCGCTGCGATCGGCGGCCGACGGGCGAGGATGTCGGTGAGCTCGGCGCGGATCGCCGCGTCCCGCGCGCCGAGGGCGGCACGAGCGGCGGTCTGCGCCGCGGCGGCCTCCTCCACGGCCTTGCGCAGCGTCACCAGCGCCTTGTCGGCGGCCTCGCCTTGCTCCATCAGCTCCAGGGCGGTGGTCTCCAGGCGGTCCACGATCTCCAGCACCTGCCGGAGCTGGCGCTCGGCCGCGGCGTAGTCGGGGGCGGTGCCCCCGTCGATCATCTTGCGGGTGCGGTCGCGCTTCTCGGCGTAGTCCACCAGCTCACGGTCGTTCTGACGCGCGCGCGTGGTGAGCGCCGCACGCTCGGCCAGCGCGGTGTCGAGCACGGCCTGTCCAGCAGCCTGCGCCGCGACCGCCGCGCGGACCGCGCC
The DNA here is from genome assembly GCA_903921785.1 of uncultured Pseudomonadota bacterium. Lineage (GTDB taxonomy): Bacteria > Myxococcota_A > UBA796 > UBA796 > SXON01 > SXON01. Next base: position 11,784 of record CAIXRH010000060.1, on the reverse strand, counting down.
CGAGAGGCCCTCATGCTCGGCACGCAGCTCGTCGTTGCGGTGGTCGAGCTGCCAGAGGTTGGAGATGGCGACGAGGTCGGCGTGCATAGGGGTTCCCCCGGGGGATGGGTTAGGCCCGGCTGGGTTTGAACCAGCGACCCGGCGGATATAAGCCGCCTGCTCTAACCGCTGAGCTACGGGCCCGAAGCTGTTCAGCCTTCCAAGAAGGCGCGGAGCCGCTTGCTGCGGCTGTGGTGCCGGAGCTTCCGCAGCGCCTTCGCCTCGATCTGGCGGATGCGCTCACGGGTCACGTCGAAGTCTTGGCCGACCTCCTCCAGGGTGTGGTCGGACCGCTCGCCGATGCCGAAGCGCTTCCGCAAAACCCGCTCTTCGCGGGGCGTGAGGGTGGCGAGCACCTTGCGGGCCTGCTCCACGAGGGCGTTGTTCACCACGTTCTCCCCGGGAGACGCGATGTTCTTGTCCTCGATGAAGTCGCCGAGGTGGCTGTCCTCCTCCTCGCCGATCGGGGTCTCCAGGGAGATGGGCTCCTTGGCGATCTTGAGGATCTTCCGGACCTTGTCGGCCGGCATGTCCATCTTTTCCGCGATCTCTTCAGGCGTGGGCTCGCGCTCGAGCTCCTGCATGAGGTACCGCTGGGTGCGGATGAGCTTGTTGATCGTCTCGATCATGTGGACCGGGATGCGGATCGTCCGCGCCTGATCGGCGATGGCCCGGGTGATGGCCTGGCGAATCCACCACGTGGCGTAGGTGGAGAACTTGTACCCGCGCCGGTACTCGAACTTCTCCACCGCCTTCATCAGCCCGATGTTCCCCTCCTGGATGAGGTCGAGGAATTGCAGGCCGCGGTTGGTGTACTTCTTGGCGATGCTCACCACGAGCCGGAGGTTGGCCTCGATGAGCTCGGACTTGGCCCGCTCCGCGAGGGCCTCGCCCTTCTTCAGCCGCGTGGCCACGTAGCGGAGCTCGTCGGCTTCCACGCCGAGGTCTTCCTCCACCTTACGGATCTTCCGGAGCTCGCGGCGCACCCGGCTGTCGAACTCGGCCCACTGGGCCTCGGTGATCCCCGACTCTTCCACGATCTCGGTGCCGCCCCGATCGGGGGCACGACGGACGCGCCGGATGCTCCGGCGGAGGTCGCGCACCGGGATGCCCGCTTCTTTCGCCACGAAGTCGATCTGCTTCTCGCAGGCGGCGACCTGCACCCAGTGCGCGTGGATCTTCTTGGACAGGTCGATCATCACCTGCCGCTCCTGCTCCAGCCCGTCCATGATCGTGAGGATCTCCTCCTCGATCGGCGCCAGGGCGACGATGGTGCTCTCGTCCGCGCGCTTCTCGGCGTCCTTGAGGAGGGCGCGGCGGCGCCCGTGGAGCTCGCGGAGGTCGGCCACCACCACGTCGAGGGTGCGGCCGCTGCCGGTCTTGGCGCGGCGCAGCTTCTTCCCGGCCCGGGTGGCCTTGTCGATCTTCGCGTCTTCCGCAGCGAGGAGCTCCTCCGCGATGCGCAGGCCGAGCGGCGAGCCCAGCGTACACTTCCGGATCGCGATCTCGCCTTCTTCGATCCGCTTGGCGATCTCGATCTCGCCCTCGCGGCTGAGCAGGCTCACCGAGCCCATCTTCCGGAGGTACATCCGAACAGGGTCGTTGCTGCGCCCCGAGGGGATGGTCTCGTTGACCTTCTTCTCCTCGGGCTGCACCCCGCGGCGCTCCATCTCGGCGCGCTTCTTGGCCTGGTGCACCACCTCGATGTCCATCTCGGAGAACATGATGTTGATGTCGTCGAGGTTTTCGCCGATGAGGTGCACCGGGAGGAGGGTCTGCATCTCCTCCTGGGTGACGTAGCCGCGCTCCTTGCCCATGGCGATGAGCGCCTTCAGCTCCTTGTCCTCCTTGTCCTTCAGCATCCTGCTTGTCCTCGTTCGGCGAGAATCACGCTTCCACCCCCGCCTTCCGGTTCGCCACCTGCTTGAGCGCCATGGACCGGACCTGGAGGCCGGCCAGCTCTCTCACCAATGATCCGTAACTTGACTTGTCGCCCGTTGTCTCGCAACGGTGGATCTCGCGGTTGATCGTGAGGATCCGGGCGTCGATCCGCCGGAGCTCCATGCGTCCGAGGATGCCTCTTGCGGCCCACAAGGCAGATTCGAGGCGATAAAGGTCCTGGCTCGCGGCCGCTTGCGCGAGGACGCGCGCGAGGTCCGGGCTCTCGGTCTCCAGCCACGCGAGCACGTCGGGGAGCGGCTGCCCGTCGAGCATCCGGGCGATCCCCCCCAACACGTCCTCCCGATCGGAGACCACGCTCGGGTCCACCGCGATCAGCGCGGGGCGCACCTCCGCGGGGAAGTGCACGATGAGCCAGAGCAGGTGGAGCAGGTCCTTCTCGGGGACCCAGCGGGACGGTTCGGGCGCGCGGGCGGCGTCGGCGGGGGGGCGGCCGATCTCGCGGGCCAGCTCGTCTTCGGGGACACCGAGCCAGCCAGCGGCGCGGCGGATGGTCTCGTCGCGCACCGTGCCCGAGAGCTTCCGGAACGTCGGCACCAGCGCCTCGATGGCGCGGCTCCGCCCCTCGATGGAGCTGCCGAACCGGTCCATGGTGCGCCGGATCACCAGCTCGAGGAGCGGCTCCGACTTCTTGAGGCGCTCGTCAAAGGCGGCGGCGCCGAACTTCGTGACGTACTCGTCGGGGTCCTTCGCGCCGGGCAGGTCGAGCCGCTTGGCCTGGACGCCCGCGGCCAGGAAGAGGTCGAGCGAGCGGAGCGCGGCGTTGATCCCCGCTTCATCGGTGTCGAACAGCGCCACCACGGTGGTGGTGAGCCGGCGCACCAACTCCAGGTGCTCCGCCGTCATCGCGGTCCCGCACGGCGCCACGGCCTCTTCGAACCCCGCCTGCCACAAGGAGAGGGCGTCGAAATAACCCTCCACCACCAGGAGGCGGTCCTTCCGCTGCACCGCGTTCCGCGCGAAGTTCAGCCCGTAGAGCACCTTCGACTTCTCGTAGATCTCGGTGCCCGGCGAGTTGAGGTACTTCGGCGCGTCCTTGTCCGCGCCGGGGAGCACGCGCCCGCCGAAGGCGATCGGGCGGTTGCGGTCGTCCATGATCGGGAAGAGCAGCCGCCCGCGGAACACGTCATACGTCGTTCCACGCTGCTCCTGCTTCTTGACCAGGCCAGCGCGGAGGAGCAACTCGATGTCGTAGCCCTCCTTGCGGAGGTGGTTCTCCAGGTTGTTCCAGCCCTCAGGCGCGAAGCCCAGGCGGTACTTCTTCGCCGTGTCCAGCGAGACGCCGCGCTTCTCCAGGTACGCGCGACCCGGCGCCCCGTCCTTGCCCACCAAGAGCGTCGCTTCGAACCAGCGGCTCGCCGCCTCGCAGGTGTCGTGGAGGTCCTTCCGCCGCGCCATCCGCGCGGACTCCTGCGGCGTCATCTCCCGCTCTTCGATCACGACGCCGCATTGGGCGGCGAGCTCCTTCACCGCGTCCACGAAGCTCACGCCGCGCGACTTCTGCAAGAAGGTGAAGACGCTGCCGCCCACGCCGCAGCCGAAGCAGTGGAAGATCTGCTTGCTCGGCACCACGTTGAAGCTGCCGGTCTTCTCGTTGTGGAACGGGCAGAGCCCCACGAAGCTCGAGCCCGCGCGCCGCAACGTCACCGACTGGCCGATGACCGCCACGATGTCCGTGCGAGCGCGGACTTCGTCCACGAGATGCTTGGGAATCGTCAATGCCACCCACCCGCGATCCTTCTATCCGCGCGCCACGCCCGAAGCGACCGCGCCGACGGCCCCGGCGGCCAACGGACGGGCCGGAGCGAGCCCGAGAACGGACGAAGGGCGAAAAAGAACGGGGGTTCCCCCTCCCGTCCCTGCTCGACCCTCGCGAGCCACCACCAACGTCGGCGACGCCACGGGGCGTCGGCCGGGCTACGCCGGCTGGCCGCCGCCGGAGCCTTCAGAGTCGGGATCGGGCTCCACGCCCGCCGCCGCGACCACCTCGGAGACCGGCTCGCCGCCCTCCTCCGCGCCCAGCACCCCGACGTCCTGGGGCATCCACGCGCCCGCGCTGCCCGACGCTACGCTCTCGGGCGCGGCTTCGCCGGACCCGAAAACCAGCTCCTCCGGCGACTCCACCATCGGAGGCGTGACCGCATCCTCGGCGGCCGGCGGCTCCTCCACGGGCGGGGGCGCGGCGGCGGCGCGCGCGGCGTCCTCCGCTTCGTCGTAGCAGCACTTCTTGTACTTCAGGCCGCTGCCGCACGGGCAGGGGTCGTTCCGGCGGACGCCGTTCTGGAACGCGAAGAGCCGAGTCTCCGCGCCCTTCTCCGGCAGCCGGGGCGCGACCCGACGCTCCGGCTGGACCAGCGGCGGCAGCTCGGGGAGCTCCGCGGGAGCGGCAGCCCGAGCCGCCTCGGCCTCCTGACGGGCGCGCTGCGCGGCGATCTGCCGCTCGATGTCGGCCGGGCTGATGCGCCGGGGCCGGGCGGAAGCCTGGTTGGCGAACTGCTCCAGGAGCCCCTGCTCCATGCGCAGGACACGCTGCACCACCGCCTCGTCACGGAGGCTCTGCATGAGCTGGAAGAGGTGGAAGCCCTCGCGCTTGTACTCGAGGAGCGGGTTCTTCTGGCCGTAGCCGCGCAGCGAGACGCCGTCCCGGAGGCGGTCCATCGCCAGGAGGTGGTCCTTCCAGAACTGGTCGGCCAGCTGCAGGAGCACTTGGCGCTCGGCGAGGTGGAGCAGCTCGGCGCCCACGGCGGCCTCCTTGGCCTCATAGGCGGCCACGGCCTTCCCGAGCACCTGCTCGGCCACTTCGAGCCGGGCCTCTTCCCGCATCTGCTCGGGGGTGAGCTCGAAGGTGACGCCGAAGATCTCGGTGGCCCGGGCCTGGAGCTTGTCCGTCTGCCAGTCGTCGTGCTTGGCGCCCGGCGGAACGAACTCGCCCATCAGGTCATCGACGAGCGCGCGGATGCTGTCGAGCATCATGTCGCGGATGTGATCGCCGGACAACGCGCGGCGACGGAGCTCGTACACCGCCTTGCGCTGGAGGTTCATCACGTCGTCGTATTCGAGGAGGTTCTTCCGGATGTTGAAGTTGTTGCCTTCAACCTTCTTCTGCGCGTTCTCGATGGAGGAGGTGACCCAGCGGTGCTCGATCGCCTCGTCGTCCTTCATCCCCATCCGCTCCATCCACACCACGGTGCGGTCGGAGCCGAAGAGGCGGAGCAGATCGTCCTCGAGGGACAGGTAGAACCGCGACGTGCCCGGATCGCCCTGACGGCCGGCGCGGCCGCGGAGCTGGTTGTCGATACGCCGGGACTCGTGGCGCTCGGTGCCGAGGATGTGCAGGCCGCCGACGGCGAGGACCTTCTCCCGCTCCGCGTCGCACTCGGCGCGGTGACGCGCGAGTGTTTCCAGGTAGACGGGATGCAGCGGGTCCGGACCCGGGGGGGGCGCGCCCTTGAGCTTCGCCTGCTCCTCCTGCTCGCGAGGCCAGAGCCCCTCGACCTCCTCGCCGGCCGCGCGGCGGCCCACGAGCTCCAGGCGGGTCAGCCCCTCGGCGTCGCCGCCGAGCTTGATGTCGGTCCCGCGTCCGGCCATGTTCGTGGAGATGGTGACCGAACCGCGACGGCCGGCCTGGGCCACGATCACCGCCTCGCTGTCGTGCTGCTTGGCGTTGAGCACCTGGTGGGGGATGCCCTTCTTCTCCAGGAGGCGGTGCACGAGCTCCGACTTCTCGACGCTGGTCGTACCGACCAGCACCGGCTGCCCCTTGGCGTAGCACTCCTCCAGCTCGGTGAGCACCTTCTTGAACTTCTCGGCCTGGGACTTGTAGACGATGTCGTGGTGGTCGGTCCGCTGCACAGGCCGGTTCGTCGGGATGGGCACCACTTCGAGGTTGTAGATCTTCGCGAACTCCTCCGCCTCGGTCTCGGCGGTGCCGGTCATGCCGCTGAGCTTGCCGTACATACGGAAGTAGTTCTGGAAGGTGACGGTGGCGTAGGTCTGGCTCTCGGGCTCGACCTCCACGCGCTCCTTGGCCTCCACGGCCTGGTGCAAGCCGTCGGACCACCGGCGACCGTACATCAGGCGGCCGGTGTGCTCGTCCACGATGATGACCTTGAGCTTCGGCGAGCCGGAGCGGGGGTCGACCGCCACCACGTAGTCCTTGTCACGCTTGAAGAGGTAGTGAGCCTTCAGCGCCTGGTTGACGTGGTGGAGGACCTCCATGTTGTGGGGGTCGTAGAGGTTGTCGATGCCGAGGCGGGACTCGAGCTTGTCCACACCCTCGTCGGTGAGGCTCACCTGCCGCTGCTTCTCGTCAACCGTGAAGTCGAGCTCCTTCTGGAGCACGCCGATCACGCCGTCGATCAGCTCGTACTTGTCGACCGTGTCGTCGGTCGGGCCGGAGATGATCAGCGGAGTACGGGCTTCGTCGATGAGGATGGAGTCCACCTCGTCGACGATGGCGTAGTTGTGACCACGCTGCACGTACGACTCGAGCTGGAACTTCATGTTGTCGCGGAGGTAGTCGAACCCGAATTCGTTGTTCGTGCCGTACGTGATGTCGCAAGCGTAGGCCTGACGCTTCGCCGCGTCGTCGCGCACGGCGCTGAGCACCGTGCCGACCGAGAGCCCGAGCGCGCGGTAGATGCGCCCCATCCACTCCGCGTCGCGGTTGGCGAGGTAGTCGTTCACGGTCACGACGTGCACGCCCTTGCCGGAGAGCGCGTTGAGGTACACCGGCAGCGTAGCGACGAGGGTCTTGCCTTCGCCGGTGCGCATCTCGGCGACCATGCCCCGGTGGAGCACCTGCCCTCCGATGAGCTGCACATCGAAGTGGCGCATCTCCATCGTGCGCCGGCCGGCCTCGCGCACCGCGGCGAAGGCCTCGGGCAAAAGTGCGTCGAGCGTCTCCCCGTTGTCCACCCGCACCTTGAACGCCGCCGTGCACGCACGGAGCTGCTCGTCGGACATCGGGGTGTACCGGGACTCCAGCTCGTTGATTCGGGCCACCGTGGGCTGCATCTTTCGGATGAGCCGGTCCGCGGGGGAGCCGATGACGCGGCGGATGAGGTCGGTGATCATGGAGTCCTGTTACGGGAAGCGGCGGCGGTTAACGTCTCACGCGGCCGCGCGCCGCCCGCGCCCGCCGCGCGAAGCCTAAGCACCTTCATGCGGCGCCGTGTCTACGAATGTCGCGCCGTCAGCGCGGCGGCGTCGGGGCCGGGGATGGGGCCACGCCGCCGTCCCCGAGCAGCGGCCGGAGCAGCTCAAGCTTCTCGCGCGCAAGCTGGTTTTCAGGGTCAAGCGACAGCGCGGAACGGAAGGTGCTCGCAGCACCGGCATAGTCACCCTTCCGCGCGAGGCAGAGCCCGAGCCCGTCGAGCGCGGCGACCATCGTCGGGCGCCGCTGCAGCGCCAGCCGGTAGGCCGCTTCGGCCTCGGGGTACGCCTTGAGCTCGTACTGCGCCGCGCCCGTGAAGTAGGCCGAGTCGGGGGTCGGCTCGTCGATCTCCGCGCGACGAGCTTCCGCCAGCGCCAGCTCAGCGCGGGTGGTCTCCAGGTAGAGCATCGCGAGGGCCAGGTGGGGGCGGCTCCGGCCGGTGTCCTGGGTGGCGCTCGCCGCGTCCTCGGCGCGGCGGAGCAGCTCTTCGGCCTCCGCACGCTTACCCCGTTCCCGAAGGAACACCCCAAGGTTCAACGTCGTCGTCCAGCTTCCGGGCGCGAGGCGGGAGGCGGTACGCAGCGCCGCCTCCGCGGCGTCGCCGTCGCCGAGGAGCTGCTGCGCACGCCCCACGCCTTCCCAGGCCAGGGCGCTCTCGGCGTCGTGCTCCGCGCAGTCCTGGTACGCGGTGAGCGCTTCGTCGGCGCGGCGGCGGGCGAGGGCGATGTCCCCCCGCAGGCAACGCGCAGCGGCGGACGCCGGGTTCATCAAAAGCGCGGCCTCGATGGCCGACTCGGCCTCCGTCCACTTCTTCGACTCCGCCCCCTCGGCCCGCGCCTCGCGGGCGGACGTGCGGGCCCGCTCCAACAAGGGGGCGATCATCGGGTCGATCGCGCCGCCTGCCCCGGGCTGCCCCTCCAACGCCCGCGCCTGAGCAAGCGCACCCTTCACGTCCCCGCGGCTGCTGGCGAGGAGCACCGACAGCGCCGACCGGCGCGTGGCCTGGCGCTCAGCGACGGCGCCCGGCGTGTTCTCCCCGAAGGCATGATCCGCCTCGGTGGCGGGCAGGAGCAGGTTCACCACCGGGAGCGCTCCCGCGGTGGCCTCGGGGAGGCTCCAGCCGGGAGCCGGGAGCGCGCGAAGCCCGCGGGCGAAGTGATGGTCGGCGAGGGCGAGGCTGGCGAGCTCCACGGCGCTGGAGATGCCTTCTTTGCGGAGCCACGTGGCCTTCCCGAAGCAAGCTTCCATTCCCGCCCAGGGGATCGGGCGGGCGCTGCCGACCAGCACGATCGCCTCGACGCCCTGCGGGGGCACGAACGCGGCCACCATCGGCCATTGATCGCCGAAGCTCCGGACCGCACCCTCCAGCGCCTCGGGGTCCACGCCCACGCCCGGGAGCGCGAGCACATAGGCTCCGTCCGGCTTCACCCGCGCCGCCGACCGCTCGAGCCCGCCCCGATCGGGCCAAACCGTCCTGCCGTCCCGCCACCCGACCCGCTCGATGTCGATGACCGCGTCGACCCCCCCGGCCGCCCCGACCAGGAGCGGTCCCGGTACCCGGAGCAGGCGCACGTCCGCGGACAACCACGCGCGCCGCACGGAGTCGTCCGCGCCGGCGATACGCTCGGCGAGGGCGGCGTCGGCCACCGCTTCGTCGACCCGCTCGAAGCCCTGCTCGCGGAGGGAGACGGCCACCCGGCCGAAGTCGTCGCCGATCACGCGGGCTTCGCTGCGGCCGCTGGCGGCGCACGCTGCCAGGGTCCCGGCCAGCCGCTCGGTTGCCCGGGAGCGCCCCGAGCTGCCCGCTACGGAGCCGTCCAGCTCCACGAGCGCCACGCCGCCGTCGCCCCAGACCTGCGTGGCGCCAGAATTCGTCCACGTTGTGGAGGCCGGCGCGCCGACCCGCAGCGCGGTGATGCGGTCCCGGAGTTGAGCGTCCACCGGGAGGCCCGCGCTGGATCGCGCGCCGAGCGCTTGCCAAGCCGCGGGGAGGGCGCGAACGGCCGGCAACGTCAACGCAGCGGCCAGCACCGGCGCGGCCAACCCCACCACCCCCGGCCGCGACGCGCGGACCAGGATGCCAGCCACGAGGCCGAGCTCCACGAAGACGAGGGCGCCCGGCACTCCCGACTGTAGCGCCTGCCAGGCAACCGCCGCTCCCCCCAGCGCCGCGAGCGCGGCGAACCCGCGACCGGCCGGGAGCGTGAAGCCGAGCAACAACGCCGCCACCCCGGCGACGAACGCCAGCGGGGTCGGGAATACCGCAGGACGAAGGAGCACCCAGCACGTCGAGAAGCCGAGAAAAACCGCCGCCGCACCTGCGCCACGCAGGGTCCGGACTTGCAGCCGGCGCGCTCCCAAATCGGCGAGCTGCGGCTCCACGGCCGCCGCCACCGCGCCCAGGATCACCGCCGCGGCCACTCCGGCCCCCATCGGCGCCCTTGCCGCGGCCAGGAACGCAGCTGCCACGACCCCGGCGTGGAGCGAGCTCGCGCGCCGCAACGCTCGACTTCCCAGTCGGGTCGAGAGGCCCGCCAAGGCGCCGACCACCCAAGGCGTCACCTCGGAGAACCACTCAAGAATCGGCCCCGGCGCGATCCAGCTCGACGCAGTACTCCATAGGATCAACCCACATGAACCTAGGAGCGACACCGCCAGCGCCGGGCGACTTTGGCGGAACGAAAAGACCGGGAAGAACGTGAGCGCCGCGGCCGAGACGGCGTACAGTCCGGGCATCGGCTGTCCGCCCGATTGCCCGCTGGCCGCGGCGAAGGCAGCACCCAACGCCGCGCCGGCGCCGAGCGCGGCGAGCAGGGTGGCGGTGCCGGGCCCGACCGTCTTCCTCACGCCTCTCTCATAGCGCGTGCACAGTCATCGTTGACCACCCTGTACTCATTCTGGTACAACAGCGACGCCTCGCAGGAACCGAATTGGCTCTGCTCGCTCGCCCCCGCAGCGCTGTGGCGCTCGACATTGGCTCTAGCCATGTCAAGATGCTTGAACTGGAACTTGAAAAGTCCGGCAAGTATCGCCTCAAGCACTTTGGGGTCGCCCCGCTACCTCCAGAAGCCGTCGTCGACGGCTCCTTCATGAACACCAGCGCGATCGTCTCGGCGGTCCGGGAGCTGCTCGCACGCCACAAGGTGAAGACCCGGGAGGCCTGCGTGGCCGTCTCGGGCAACTCCGTGATCATCAAGCGCATCAGCCTCCCGCAGATGTCCCGCGATGAGCTCGAGGAGTCCATCACCTGGGAAGCCGAGCAGTACATCCCGTTCGACGTGAACGACGTCAACATCGACGTGCACATCCTCAGCAATCGTGCGGATGAAGCCGGCCAGATGGATGTGCTGTTGGTCGCCGCCCGGAAGGACCTCGTCAACGAGTACAGCGCGCTGCTCATCGAGGCCGGGCTCAAGCCGGCCGTCATCGACGTGGCCGCGTTCGCCCTCGAGAACATGTTCACGCTGAACTACGACGTCGGGCCCGATCCCGTCGCGCTGGTCAACGTGGGCGCGTCCACGGTGAACATCAACGTGCTCCGCGCCGGCAGCAGCGCGTTCACCCGCGATGTCGGGATGGGCGGTCGCCTCTATACCGAAGAGATCCAGCGTTCGCTGAACGTGAGCTTCGAAGAGGCAGAGGCGCTCAAGGTCGGCGGCAATGAGAAGGATCGTTCAGCGGTGGTTCCGGAAGAGGTGGAGCGGGTGCTCGCTTCGGTCTCCGAGAACATCGCCACCGAAGTGCACCGTTCGCTGGACTTCTTCCTCTCTACCTCGGGCGGCGTCGGCCTCTCCGGCGTGTACCTCTCCGGCGGTGCAGCGGCGACGCCGGGCCTCGCCGCAGCCATCGAGCGTGCCACCAACGCGCCGGTCACCCTCGTCGACCCGTTCCGTCGCATCGCCGTGGACGAGCGGGCCTTCAACCCGCGGTTCCTCCGCGACGTGGCCGGGCAGGCCGCGATCGCCGTGGGCCTCGGCCTCCGCCGGGCGGACGACAAATGATCAAGATCAACCTACTTCCGATCCGGCAAACTCGGAAGGCGGAGGCGCTGCGCCGCGAGACCGTGCTCGCCGGGTTCGTCGGCGCTTTGGTCCTCGGTGGCTGCCTCTTCGTGTACGCCGCGCAGGGCATCAGCCTGAGCACGGTCAACAGCGAGAACGCCAAGCTCGAGCAGGACATCACCCGCCTCGGCGAAGAAGCCAAGGCGGTGGACGAGATGGCCGCCAAGAAGGACGCGCTGGAGCGCAAGCTCACCGTCATCAATGATCTTCGCGCCAAGAAGACCGGGCCCGCCCACATGCTCGACGAGCTCGCGCTCGCGGCGCCGGAGAAGCTCCAGCTCACCGACGTCAAGGAGCACGGCGGCGCGATGGACATCACCGGCATCGCCGTCACCAACGAGGTGGTCAGCGAGTTCCTCCGGGCGCTCGAGGCCAGCGACTACTTCGATCAGGTCTACCTGGTGAACATCGAGACGGTCGACACCAAGGACGCCAACAACACCGTGCCGCTGAAGAAGTTCTCGCTCACGGCCCGGCGGGTGAGCCCGAAGGCCGCGAAGGCGGAGGCCGGCAAGCCGGCCGCGGAGGCGCCCGCCGGCAGCGCACCCGCTCCCGGCGCCGCCGCGCCCG
>CAIXRH010000059.1 GCA_903921785.1 uncultured Pseudomonadota bacterium | reverse complement strand
CGGGGCCGCCGCCCTCGGGGCCCCCCGGTCCGCCGCCCTCCGGGTCCCCCGGGGCGCCTCCGCCCTCCGGAGGGGCCGCCGCGCCGCCGGGACCTCCGGGCGCGTCGGGGCCTCCGTGAGCCCGCCGGCCCCGGGGCGGATTCGCCGGCTGGGGATCGGGTGTGGCCTCGCCGCGCTGTTCTTGGTGCTGGGCTTCTGGCCCCTCCGCGCCGCCGTCGCGTCTGGCGCCGCCGCCGGCGCGGGTCCGGACGTGGCGGTGACCCTCTGGGGCATGTGGTGGTACGCCCACGAGACGGTGGCTGCGGCGTGGTGGGGTTCCTCAAAGCTGGCGAACTTCCCTGACGGGGTGCTCGGTGGCGTGCTCGCGCCGCTCACCACCACCGTGTGGCAGGCGCTCGACGCCGTGCTGGGTCCCGAGTCCGCGACCACCGGAGTGGGCGGGCTCACCCTGGCGGTGTGGTGTGCCTCCGTGGCCTGGCTCGCGCGGCTGACGGGGCTCCGTCCCGCCCTCTCCGTGTTCGCCGGCGTGCTTGCGCTGGAGGGGCGGTACCTTGTTTTCGCGCTCGGCGAGACCTCCGTGGTCGGCATCACGGCCCTGCCGGTGCTCTGGTCGGTCGCCGCGTTGTTGTCCTGGCACCGGGATCGTCGGCCGGCGTGGCTCGCGCTGTATGCGCTGTCCGCTGCCGCGACCGGGCTGGAGTACCCGTACCTGGTCGGCTTGCCGCCGCTGGTCGCGATCGCCTTTGCGGTTCATGGCCGCAGCCGTGCCGCGGCCGTGGCGGTTGGGATCGGGGTGCTGCTCGCGGTGATCGCGTTGGTGGCGACCTCGCGCGGACAGCAGGGGAGCTTCGGTTCGCTCGCGCAGCAGCTCACGGTGACGGTGGGCCGGTGGAGCTGGCCGCGGGGCGAGCATGAATTCGCGCGGGCGCTCCCCGCCCACCTCGTGCTCCCCGATGCGGTGGTGTGGTCCACGAGCGCCACGTCCAGCACGCAGGCCACGGGGCGTGATTACCTGGGTTTGCCACTGCTCCTCTTCGCCGCGTTGGGCGTCGCGCTCCGGCCCCGGCGTACCTGGCCGTTCGCCCTCCTGGCGGCGACCGGCATCGCGCTCGCGACCGGCTCCGAGTGGTTCGGGCTCCCCGCGCCGTTTGCGCTGCTCAATGCCGTCGCCGACCGGGTCGTGCGGGTCCTCACCCAGCCGACCCGGTTCCTGGTCTTGTCCTCGGCCTGCCTCCCGATCCTCGCGGCCCACGGCCTGTCGGCGCTCGGAGAGCGCCGGCTGATCGTGGCGGCAGGAGCCATGGTGCTGCTCGCGGATGCCTTCGCTTTCGGGGGGTTGTCCCTGAAGCTCCCCACGATGGAGCTTCCGTCGGCCACCTGCGTGGCCGCGCTACGCGAGCAGCCCGGCGGTGCGGTCGCCCTCTGGCCCTGGGACGGCCTCGACGGGGGAGAAGCGAGCATCCAGCAGCGGGAATGGCAGCTGCTGCACGGCCACCCGAGCCCGGGGCGCGGGGTGGGCTCCTGGACGCTCCTCGGGACCGTTCCGGGGTCGCGCCAGCTGGCGAAGCTGGGTCTGGAGCAGGCGGTGTTCGGGGAGCGCCCGGTTGAGCCAGGTCGGCTCGCGGCCCTGGGCTACGGCTGGGTGGTCGCGGACCTCTCCGCGGGGGACTGGGTCGGCGCGACGGCGCGGGCTTCGCTGGGCGAGCCCGCGGTGACCTGTGAGGGTGCGGAGGTTTACGTCCTTTCGCCCCAGATGACCGTGCCGACACCGTACCGGGTGACGCTGCGACCGCCGCGGGCCTGGCACGCGTTGGAGCGCCCGTCGCTGCGGAGGTTTTGACCCGCCGATCTCAGCGACCCAGGCGCCACACCAGCGTGTCGCCGTCCCCCTTCGTGGGCGGCCCGAGCGCGGCGGTGAACATCGGCTCGAGCTGGCCGGGTCGGCCGGTGCGCGCGTCGAGGTCGGTGTGGAGCACGATCCAGCCATAGACGGCGCGGAGGTGCTCGACCTGAGGCGGGCGCAGGGCTGGCGTCGGCGGGGGTTCGCGCCCGGGAGACGCCATGGACGAGGGGAGAGCACCAAAAGTCTCGGCGTCGCCGGTCGAGCCGGCCCTGGCGTCCGGGGTGTAGGGGATGGGGTGGTGGTGGACCGTCTGGAACCAGAAGTAGCGGCTGGTGGCCATGCCCGTGCCGACCTCGGCGGGCAGGTCGAGGACCGCGCGTGCGTCGGCATCATCGGCGATCTCGGCGTAGATGCTTGGTACTGCGGTGGGGCTGACGGGGATGGGCCAGACCGCCACGGAGCCCAGCGCGGTCTCCAGGGCGAGGAGCAGCGCCGCGCCCGTCACCCAGGTGGCGGGTCGCCCGCGGAGCGCACCCCCGGCGAGCACGGCGACGATCACCTGCGCGCCGACGGAGAGACGCAGCGGGTGGGTGATCGCCAGCTCTGGCACGAGCTTCTGCATCCAGCCGAACGGGAGGGAGAGCAACTTTCCGCCGACGCGTACCCAGTCTTCGTTCCACCAGAGGTAGGGGCCGAGGCCGAGCACCAAGGAGACCAGGGCCATCGCGACCCAGGGCGCCGCCTCCCGGGGCCGCCGCGCGACCGTGACCGCGGCCAGTCCCACCGCCGTCCACCGGAGGTAGCCGGTGTGGCGGAAGGGCTCGCCGTAGCGGGCGAGCAGGTCCACCGACCAGAAGGTGCCGGGCGTGAGGTACACCCGTGGATCCACGGCATTGTGGGCTGCGAGCGCCGAGTTCAGGTCGCCGCCACGCCGTACGAGCGCCGCAGGGTCGGCGATCGAGGCGCGGAGCGCGAGGAGCGCCGGGAGGCCGACCACGAGCGCGACGAGCGCCGCGAGCGCCAACCCCCTCCACGCGCCCGTGTCGAGCTGTCGCGCCCGGGAGACCCCCCACCCGGCGACGAGCAACGCGAGCGTCAGTCCGTAGTAGAAGCTCGCGGCCGTGGTGAGCCCGCCGACGAGGCCGAGCACGACGAAGTCCCGAAACCGCGGCTCCGCGGCCGATTCTCCCACCCCCAGGGCGCGCGCCGCGGCGAGCAGCCCGAACGCCACCCAATGGATCGCCACGACCTCGCTGATCCCGTTGTGCACTTCGCACAGGAGCATCGGGGCGGTCGCGAGACCGATTCCGGCGACGAGCGCGTGTGCACCCCGCCCGTACAGCCGCTCGCACAGCAGGTGGGCGCCGAGGCCGGCCAGCGCCACCCGGCCGACGATCGCGGCGTTGTAGGCGGCAGCTGGACCCAGCGCCCAGGTCGTTGGGAGCTGGGTGAACGCCCCGACCATGTCCACGAACCAGAGGACGCCGCCGTTCGGCGCGCCCAGCCGGGTGGTGTGCCACGGCAGCGCGCCGTCCCCGAGGGCGTCGGCGACCCACCAGTAGCCCCAGGCGTGGTTCCACACGTCGATCTCCGGATGACCGAGCAGGCCCCGCCACGGGAGGGTGATCACGACGGCCAGGCACAAGTAGACGCCGAGGAGGCCGGCGATCCGGCGGAGGGGGGCGGGCGCACCGGTGGCGGGCGCCGGGGAGGTCGGCCCGGACACCTGCCGGAGGTATCCTCGCGGCGGCGCGGCCGCTCACCGTGGCGCAGCTGGGAAACCCGATAGGATCGGCCCCCGCCTGGCCCCTCCATGAGCAAGTCGTTCGGCCCCCTCGACACCCCCGAGGACTTCCACGCCGCACTGTCGCGGTGCCTCGCCTACGCCCGCAGCGAAACGTTCTGGTACCCGCCGATGAAGCGGGGCGTCGAACTTCAGCTTCAGGCCATTCACGCGTGGACGTCGCATCGACGCCAGCCGTTGTGGGCCGAGCGCGAGGCGGTGAACCTTGGCTGGGCGTTCGCGCGCGAACGCGAGGGAATGACCGAGGAGCCCCTGGATTGGGTGGAGCTCGTCGAACTCACCAGCCGCGTCTGCTGGTGGTTCGCGTGCTGGCCGATGGACGAGTCTTCAGCGAAGAACGACGTGTATTATGGCTCGACGTGCGCGCCACGTCGGCCCTCGCTTGAGGAGCTGGCCGTCGTGACCGACGGCCTCCGCGCCGCGCTTCGGCTCGTCGGCGGCGGCGGGCCGCGCCCTCCGGACGAAGCGTTCCAGAGCCGGCAGCCGTTCTTCCGGGATCAGATGTCCACCCCCGCCTGGGTGGAGTGGGTCTTGATCCCCAGGCTGGAAAGCCATCTTTCTGGCGGCAGTCCGCTTCCGGCCCGGAGCCAGTTGGCCCAGGCGTCGATGCACCTCGCCGCCACGGAGGCCGGCTGGCCCCTGCTGTACGCGCTGGGCGCGGTTGACGAGCTCTTCGTTCAGCCGATCCTACCGAATCATCGCCCCTGACCTCGCGTGGATCGGTGGCATGCCGACCCCGACGCGGGCGATGGATTAGGGCGCCCAGGCCGGATCTCCGGCCGGAGTCAATTTGGCACAACGTGCGGTTCTGGTGGGATTGCAGCTCCATGGGACGGACGCGACGGAACATGCGGCGTCCATGGCGGAGCTCGGCCGGCTCGTACACACCCTTGGCTACGACGTCGTCGGCGAGGTGACCCAGCGTCGCGACCGTATGGCCCCGGGGGCCGTGCTCGGGGAGGGCAAGCTCCTGGAGCTCGCCGGCTGGACCGGAGGGAGCGGCGTGGTGCCGGCGGGCCCGCGGAAGAGCGCCTCCAAGGCTCGGGAACGCTGGGAGGCGGAAGAAGAAGGCGATGCCGAGCCCGAGCCGCCGCCCGACGAATTCGAAGGCGAGTTCACGAGCGCCCCGGAGTCGGCACGCCGGGCGGACCTCGTGGTGGTGGACCACGAGCTCTCCCCGAGTCAGGCCCGCAACCTCGAGCGCGCCACTGGCGTCGAGGTGCTCGATCGCACCGGCGTCATCGTGGAGATCTTTCACCGCCACGCGCAGAGCCGCGAGGCGCGCCTCCAGGTGGAGATCGCCCGACTGAACTACCTGGTACCACGTATGCGGGAGACCGGCGGCGGCGACCGCCAACGTGGCGGCATCGGCGGCAAGGGCGCGGGCGAGAGCGCCCTGGAGCTCGACCGCCGCAAGGTGCGCGACCGGATCGCCCAGCTCCGCCAGGAGCTGGCGAACATCGAGGCGGAACAAGGGACCCGTCGCGCTCGTCGCACGGACCAGCTCCGGGTGGCGCTCGTCGGCTACACCAACGCCGGAAAGAGCTCCTTGATGCGGGCGCTCACCGGCAGCGAGGTGCTCGTCGCCGACAAGCTCTTCGCCACCCTCGACACCACCGTCCGGGCTCTGCACCCCGAGACCGTCCCGCGGGTGCTGGTCTCCGATACCGTCGGCTTCATCAAGAAGCTCCCCCACGACCTGGTGGCCAGCTTCCGGAGCACCCTCGACGAGGCGCTGGAGGCCTCGCTGCTCCTCCTGGTCGTCGACTCCAGCGACGCGACGTTCCGGCAGCAGCTGGAGGTCACCCGCGAGGTCCTTGGGGAGATCGGCGCTTCGGAGGTGCCGACCCAGCTGGTGCTCAACAAGATCGATCGGGTGGACGAAGCGGGGCGCGAAGCCTTGCGGGCCGAGTTCCCCGAGGCGCTCCAGCTCAGCGCCCGCGACCCGGCGGACGTCGCGAGGTTGCGTGGCCACATCCTCGAGGTGTTCGACGGGGACCTGCAGGAGGCCGAGCTGTTCTTGCCCTGGTCCAACGCCGGGCTCCTCGGGGAGGTCCACCGCACCACGCGGGTGGTGGAGGAGCGTCATGAGGGCGATGGGGTGCACCTCCGGGTGAAGGGGCGCCGCGGCGACGTCGCGAGGCTGCTGGCTCGCCAACAGGGGCGGTAACCGCGCCGTACGTGAGTGGGTTACGTCCCGCGTCTGGTGCGCTTCTGACGGATGGGAGGGCGTGATGGACGTCGATCAGATCGGACGGATCCTTCGCCCGCTCGCCACGCCGGAGCAGAAGGCTAGGGCCGAGGCCTACTTCAAGGGCGCCGTGCCCTTTCTGGGGGTCAAGTCCCCGGACGTGCTGGCGGTGTTCCGGGAGCTCCAGCGCGAGCTCGATGGGCTCGATGGGGAAGTGCGCCTGTCGCTGTCTCTCTCGCTCCTCGACCAGGAGTGGGCCGAGCTGCGCCATTTCGGCGTGCTCACCCTGCACCGGAGTCGGAAGAAGCTCCCCGCGGACTGGCTGCTCCGCGTCGAGCCCATCCTCGTCCGCCGCGCCACCAACTGGGGAACGGCCGACGCCTTCGCGATGAAGGTGCTCCGCTACCGCATGCCGATCGTGGCGGACAAAGCTCGGGTTTTGACCTGGGCGAACGCGGAGAGCCCCTGGCTCCGCCGCATGGCCTGCGTCGCCTTTGAGGCCGAAGCGCGGAAGGGGCAGTACGCGGACGAGATCCGCGTGGTGGTCCAGGGGGCGCTCGGCTTGGACCACCGGTTCTCCCAACTCGGCGCCGGTTGGCTCCTGCGGGAGCGTTGGCGCGCGGCGCCGGAGGAGGTGGAGGCCTTCTTGCTCGAGCACGGGGCGCGGATGAGCCGGGAGGCGGTACGCTACGCCGTCGAACGCATCCCGTCCGAACGGCGGCAATCGCTGCTCGCGGCGACCCGATGACCCGGCCCCCGACCGGCCTCGCCGCGTCATCGGTCGATCGGCCGATAGGCGCGGCCCCAAGGTCCGATAGGTTAGCCCCCTTTTCGGAGCGCCCCACGCCCACCTCGTTCCCCACCCCCAGCGCGCCTGGGGCGGCTCATGCAGAGCGTGAGACGATCCTCACGGTCGACGACATGGCCGAGAACCTGATGGTCCTCGGGGAGCTGCTCCAGAAACACTACCGGGTGCGGGCAGCCAACTCAGGGGCGCGCGCGCTGCAGGTGGCCGCGAGCGACCCGGTGCCCGACCTCATCCTCCTCGACGTGATGATGCCGGGCATGGATGGCTACGCCGTGCTCCGCGGCCTGCGCGCCATGGAGGCCACGCGCCACATCCCCGTCATCTTCGTCACCGCGATGGACGCGAGCGAGGACGAAGAGCTCGGCCTGGAGCTCGGCGCGGCGGACTACATCACCAAGCCGATCAAGCCTGCGGTGGTCCTGGCCCGGGTGCGGGCGCAGCTGGAGCTCAAGCGGGCCCGGGAGTGGCTCCAGGACAAGAACGTCTGGTTGGAGCGAGAGGTGGCGCGCCGGATGCGGGATGCCCACGAGATCCAGGACGCGAGCATCCGTGCCCTCGCGGGGCTCGCCGAGGCCCGCGATCTCGAGACCGGCCTGCACATCCGGCGCACCCAACAGTACGTGGCGGTGCTCGGCGCATCCCTCCGGGATCACCCGCACTTCACGGGCTACCTCCGGGATGGTGTGCTCGACATCGTGGTGAAGGCCGCGCCGCTCCACGACATCGGCAAGGTGGGGATTCCTGACCAGATCCTGCTGAAGCCAGGGCGCCTCACCGAGGCCGAATTCGTGATCATGCGCACCCACTCGCGCATCGGCGCCGACGCCATCGATGGCGCCCTGCGAGGCGAGCTCTCCGAAGGGCAGGTGGCCCCTCCGGATCCGCCTGCCGCGGATCTCCGGCTGATGCCGCTCGGGTTCCTGGCTGTGGCGCGAGACATCGCCCGCTCCCACCACGAACGTTGGGATGGCCAGGGTTACCCCGACGGACTCGCCGGGGCTGCCATCCCGGTTCCGGCGCGGCTCATGGCGCTCGCCGACGTGTTCGACGCCCTCTCCAGCCAGCGCGTGTACAAGCCGGCGATGCCCTTCGAGGAGGCCGCGGCCATTATCCGGGAGGGACGAAGTACACAATTCGACCCGGACGTCGTGGACGCCTTCGTCGACCGGATCCACGATTTCCGCACCATCCATGAGGCGCTCGCCGAGACCGAGGCTTCGATGGGCGCGAAGGTCGCTCAGACTGCGATCTTCACTCCCGTGGACGGCTGACGGCCGTGGCCGACGCCTTGACGTCCGACGAGGAGGAGGTCCTCGAGAGGGTGCTCGACGACCTCGGGCTCGGCACCTGGCGTTTCGACCACCGGACTGGGCGCACCTCGTGGAGCCCCGCGCTCCAGCGGATGCTCGGCTTCGATCTCGGCGCGGAGCCGGATACTGGATTGTCTGGCTTCCTTGCGCGGGTCCATCCGGCCGAGCGCCCGGCGGTGGAGGCCGCGATCGACCGCACGCTCGCGGAGGGCGGTACGTACGACACCGAGTACCGCATGCAGTCGGCCGCGGGACGGTGGTTGTGGATCCACTCTCGCGGGCGGATCGCGGTCCGAGACGAAGCGGGAGTGCCGGTGCTCACGATGGGCACGATGCAGGACGTGACCGTTCGCAAGGACAGCGAGCAGCGGGTACGCGTACAGCAGGAGTTCACCCGCCTCCTCGCCGAGACCCCGAACCGCGAGGTTTTGCTCGTCGGCATCCTCGACACCGTCCTCACCCTCCCCGACCTGGACGCAGGCGCGATTTTCTGGCGCCGCACCGACGGGGGTTTCCGCCTCACCATCAGTCGGGGGCTTGGGGGGCGCTACCTCGCGGCGACCCAGGAGGTCGAGCCTGGGACGGAGACGGCGCTCGCCATGGCCGACTCCGGCCTCTCGGCGAGCGGCGAGGCGCCGGTCGGCGGCGTGCGCGCCGCCACTATCGCGGTAGAACCGGCGTTGGCCGCTGAGGGTGTGCACGCCGTGGTGCTGGTGCCGGTGCGGGTCCGAGGGGAGGTGTTCGCGTGCATCACCTTGGTTTCCCGGCGGCGGACCCGCATGGAGGACGCGACGCTTGCGGTCCTCCAGAGCCTCGCCCTTCAATTCGGGCACGGCTTCGAGGGGCTCCTCGCGCGGGAGACATTGGAGCAGCGCGATCGTAATCTTGGTAGCTTCTTCGCTGCGATCGATGACTTCGTCACGGTCATCGGCGCGGACGGCATCATCCGGCACATCAACACCGCGATGCGCGAGCGCCTCGGCCACGGCGACGAGGTGTTGGGCCGGTCGGCGGTTGAGCTCCGGCCGGCCGCAGTTCGCGACGAAGCCCGGGCTGTACTCCACGCGGTCCTTGCGGGGAAGGAGGGCGCCTGCCACCTCCCGTTGCTCGCCGCCGACGGTCGCGAGGTGCCGGTGGACACCCGCATCGTACGGGGGGAGTGGGATGGCGAGGCCGTCTTCTTCGCGATCTCCCGCGACATCAGCGCGATGCAGAGCCTCCAGGCCGAGCTCATCCGCCGGGAAGGCTACCAGCGGGCGGTGCTCGACAACGTCCCGCACATGGTCTGGCTCAAGGACCGAGAGAGTCGGTTCCTCGCGGTGAACCAGGTGTTCGCCGCGTCCGCCGGGCGGAAGGATCCGGCGGAGCTGGTCGGGCTCACCGACGCGGACGTCTGGCCGCGGGCGTTGGCCGAGAAGTATCGGTTGGACGACGTGGCGGTGCTCAAGAGCGGGGTCGCCACCAACATCGAGGAGTCGTTCCAAGGACCGTCGGGACCGGGGTGGATCGAGACCTACAAGTCGCCGGTCCTCCTCGAGGGCCGGGTCATCGGCACGGTCGGGTTCGCGCGGGACGTGACCGACCGGGTGCGGGCGAGGGAGGGGCTGGAGCGGAGCGAAGCGCTGCTGCGCGCCACGCTGGACGCCACGGACGATGGCATCCTGGTGATCGCGGAGAGTGGGCGAGTACTGACCTCCAACCGCCGCTTCCAGGAGCTCTGGGGCGTCCCCGACGAGCTGATCGCGCGCCGAGACGATGACGCGCTGCTCGCCTTCGTGCTGGAGCAGCTCCTCGATCCGGAGGCGTTCGTCTCGGCGGTGCGTCGGCTCTACTCGTCGGACGACTCCAGCTTCGACACCTTGTTCTTCCGCGATGGCCGTGTCTTCGAGCGCTATTCGGTCCCGCTCACCCAGGCGCGGGAAGAAGCGCGCCTCTGGTCGTACCGGGATGTCACGGCGCGCCGGAACGCGGAGGCCGCGCTTCAGCAGAGCCTCGCGGAGTTCACCGGTCTGGCGGAGCGCATCCCGGTCGGGGTGCACAAGTTTCGCTTCCGGCCGGATGGCGAGCTGAGCTTCGACTACGTGAGCCAGCGCTGGTGCGCGCTCCTCGGGGTGAGCGAGGCCGAAGTCCGGGCGGACCCTCACGCGGCGTTCCGAACGATTCATTCTGAGGATATCGACGACTTCTACCAGATGATCGGCGCGGCATGCGGCGCTGGTCAGCCCTTTCGCTGGCAAGGCCGCGCGATCCGCTTCGGGGAAGTGCGGTGGATCGTCGTGGAGTCCGTTCCCACCGCCACCGCCGAGGGCGACGTGGTGTGGGACGGCATCCTCGCCGACACCACGGACGCGGTGGCGGCCGCGTCGCACCTCCGGGACTCCGAAGAGCGGCTCCGGGCCACGTTGGAGAACGCCCCCAATGTCGCGGTGCAGTGGTTCGACGTGGAGGGTCGGGTCGTGTACTGGAATCGCGCCTCCGAGCTGATGTACGGCTGGACGGCGGAGGAGGCGACCGGGAGGACCCTTGCGGAGCTGATCCTTCCGCCGACGGCCGGAACCGCATTCTTGGAGATCCTCCGCGGACTGGACGCCGGGGGTGCGCCGTTCGGCCCGACGTTCTTCGACGTTCGCACCCGGGAGGGCGCGCCGAAGCGCGTGGAGTCGACGGTCTTTGCGATCCCCGGCGAAGGGGAACGGTTGTTCGTGTGCATGGACGTCGACGTCACGGTGCAGCAGCGGACGCAGACGGAGCTGGAGCGGGAGCGGGGGTTCCTCAAGACGCTCATCCAGACGATCCCGGACCTGGTGTGGCTGAAGGACCCGGAGGGCGTGTACCTGACCTGCAACCCCGTTTTCGAGCAGCTGTTTGGGGTGCCGGAGGCCGCGATCCTCGGCCGCCGAGATGAGGACTTTGTATCCAAGGAGATCGCGACCGAGCTCCGGGCGAACGACAAGGCGGCGATGGCGGGAGGACGCCCGAGGGTCAACGAAGAGACGCTCACCTTCGCCTCCGATGGCCACGTCGCCCTGCTCGAGACGACCAAGACGCCGATGTACGACAGCCAGGGGCGTCTGGTGGGCGTGCTCGGAATCGCTCACGACGTCACGGCGGCGCGTGCGGCGCAGGCGGAGCTCGTCGCGGCGGTGGAGCACCGGCGGCAGTTGATGGACGTCTCGCCCGACGGAATCGCAGTTTTCACCCCCGATCACCGGGCGGTGGAGGTGAATCGACGCTTCGCGGAGATGCTGGGCTACACCCAGGAGGAGGCCCTCTCGCTGCGCACGTGGGACTTCGAAGCCACGATGAACGAAGCGGACGTTTGGGCGAGATTCCCGGGTCCGCCCCCTGGGCACATCACCTTCGAGACCTTCCACCAGAGGAAGGACGGCTCGGTGTTCCCGGTCGAGGTCTCGCTCGCCCCCGCCCACGTCGCCGATCGTGACCTGGTGATGCTCGTGGTGCGAGACATCACCGCGCGCAAGGAAGCCGAGGAGCGGCTCCGGGAGTCTGACGCGCGCCTCGCCGCGGTGTTCCAACAGGCCGCGGATGGCATTGTGCTCGTCGACGTGGAGACCTCCGCCTTCATCGAGTTCAATGACGCGGCGTGCGACGGCCTGGCCTACTCTCGGGAGGAGTTCGCCCGGCTCACCATCCTCGACATCGTCCCCCCGGTCGAGCCGAGCGCCATCCAAGCTCGCAACGCCGGGATGCAGGAGCCGACGAGCTTCGACGCCGTCCACATCCGCAAGGACGGCGCCATCCGCAACGTTCGGGTCAGCGCCAGCCCGGTGCACTCCGGCGGGCGCCGGTACCTGGTGGCGATCTGGGTGGACCTCACCGAGCGCATCCGGGCGCAGGCGGCCCTGTCGAGCGCGCTGTTGTTCCTGCGGGAGTCGCAGGCGATCGCGAAGGTGGGCGGGTGGAAGGCCAACCCGACGGCCAACACGTTGTGGTGGACCGAGGAGGTGTACCGGCTGGTCGAACATCCCCTGGATCAGCCGCCGCAAGACCTGGTCGAGGGTCTCCAGTACTATGCGCGAGAGTCCCTGGCGCGGGTGGTTCAGCTCCTCAACCGGACGATGGAGACGGGGGAGCCATTCCAGGCCGAGGTGCAGATGGTGAGCCGAACCGGGCGCGAATTCTGGGCGGAGCTGCGCTGCGTGGGTCGGGTGGAGGACCCGGTGGAGGGGACGTACCTCACGGGCACCTTCCAGGACATCACCGAGCGGAAGCGGGCCCAGGAGGTGGAGCGTGAGTCGGAGCTGCGGTGGAAATTCGCCCTCGAGGGCACCGGGCTCGGGGTGTGGGACTTCGATCTCACGGGGCCCTCGATGTACTACTCCCCCACGTGGAAGGCGATGATCGGCTTCGCCGATGACGAGTTCCCGAACACGGCGGAGGCGTGGACGGCGCGGGTCCACCCGGACGACATGGTGGCGACGACCGAGGCGCTGCGCGCTCACATGCTGGGGATGGACGCGGAGTATCGTCACGAGTACCGCATCCTCCACCGGGAGGGGTGGTGGAAGTGGGTCCAGTCCCGCGGGATGGTGATCCGCCGCGCTCCCAACGGAGATTGCGAGCGGATGATCGGCGTGCACGTCGACATCCACGCGAGCCGGATGGCCGCGGAGAAGCTCAAGGAGAGCGAAGCCGCGCTGAACCAGGCGCAGGCGATGGCGCGGCTCGGGAGCTGGCGCATCGAGCTGCCGAGCCTCCGCTTGGAGTGCACCAATGAGGTGCATCGGATCTATGGGGTCCAACTGGGCGAGCCTTGGAGCCTGGAGCTGATGTTCCGGTGCGTGCACGCCGACGACATCGCCGCCTTGCGCGCCGCGTGGGACAGCGCCCTGGCGGGCGGGCCTCCGTTTGACATTGAGCATCGGATCGCAGGGCGTGACGAGACGCGCTGGGTCCGGGTCCGCGCCGAGCTGGAGCGTGACACGTCGGGGGTGCCCATCTCGGGGATCGGCACCGCCCAGGAGATCACCCAGCAGAAACAGTACGAGCTGGAGATCGAGCGGCACCGGCAGCACCTGCAAGACCTCGTGGACGAGCGCACCGCGGAGCTGGTGATGGCCCGTGACGCGGCGGAGTCCGCCAACCGCACCAAGAGCGCCTTCGTGGCGAACATGAGCCACGAGATCCGCACCCCGATGAACGCGATCATCGGCCTGACCCACCTGGTGCGGCGCGGCTCGAACAGCCCGAAGCAGGCGGAGCAGTTGGACAAGATCGCCGACGCCGCTCAGCACCTGCTCGCGCTGATCAACGACGTGCTCGACCTCTCGAAGATCGAGGCAGGTCGGCTGGAAGTTCTGCGCGGGGACTTCCTGATTGAGCGGATGGTCGCGGGAGTGGTGACCCTGGTGGCGGACAAGGCCCACGCCAAGGGCGTGGACCTCGTGGTGGAGCTCGATCCGGAGCTGCCCGAGTGGGTTGGGGGCGACTCCACCAAGGTGGGCCAGATCCTCCTGAACTTCGCCAGCAACGCGGTGAAGTTCACCCAGCAAGGGGAGGTGCGGGTGCAGGCGTTCCGGGTGGGCGAGGTGGGGGGTGTCCTGACCGTCCGCTTCGAGGTGCGCGACACCGGGCCCGGCATCGCCTCTGCGGATCAGGCGCGCCTTTTCCAGCCCTTCGAGCAGCTCGACGTCTCCACCACCCGGGTGCACGGGGGCACGGGGCTCGGCCTGGCCATCAGCCGGCGCCTCGCCACGCTCCTCGGCGGCGCCGTCGGCGTCGTGAGCGCGCCCGGGCAAGGCGCTCGTTTCTGGTGTGAGCTGCCCTTCGCCGCGGCGGAGCGCATCCACCCCACCGAACCACCCCCCGCGGGGCTGCACGGCCGGCGCGCGTTGGTGGTGATCGAGGGCGCGGGCACCCGGCTCGCCCTGGTTCGGGCGATCTCTGACCTTGGGCTGCGCGCGACCGCGGCGGTAGGCGCCGCCGAGGCGACGGCAAGCCTCGTGGAGGCGGAGGGCGCCTGCGCGCCGTTCGATCTCCTGGTCATCGACCGCGGCGCCGATTCGCACGGGGTCGAGCTCGCCCGTCGGTTGGCGCGTCGGGCCCAAGGCGTTCCACGAATCATCCTCACGGCGTTTGGCATGCCCTCCTCCCCCGAGGAGCTCGCCGCGGCCGGCGCCCAGTGTTTCCTCGCGCTACCGGCCGTGCCCTCGGCGGTGCGGCGTGCGGTCGTCGAGGCGCTCACCGGCGGGGCGCCGCTGAGCGGTGGCGGGGACGACGTCGCCACGGATCCCTTCGACGCCCATCACGGCCAACGCGTGCTGGTCGTGGAGGACAATCCCATCAACCAGGACGTGGCCATCGGCTTGTTGCAGTCGGTGGGCCTCGACGTGGACACCGCCGACGATGGGCTCCAGGCCGTCGAGCGCGTCCGCACCCTGGACTACGCCCTCGTCTTGATGGACGTGCAGATGCCGCGAATGGACGGGCTCGCGGCGACGCGGCTGATCCGGGGGATGCCTGGCCGGGATCGGCTGCGGATCCTCGCGATGACCGCCGACGCGTTCGAGGAAGACCGCCGCGCGTGCCTCGAAGCGGGGATGAACGGGTTCGTGAGCAAACCGGTCGACCCCCAGGCGCTGTTTGCCCAGCTGCTGGCCTGGCTCCCGGCCCGGATCGGGGCGGAGGAGCCGCGGGCGCGGCCGCTGACCCCCGCCGAGGAGGTCCGCGTGGACCCGGCGGTCCGCGCTGCCCTGCAGCGCATCCCCGGCCTCGACGCGGGCGCCGGGCTGCACCTCCTCGGTGGCCGCGTCGGCGCGTACGCCAGCCTCCTCGCCCGGTTCGTGGACGCCCACGCCCAGGACGGTCGCCGCCTCCGGGACCTGCTGGACGCGGGCGCCCGGGACGACGCACTTCGGCTCGCGCACGCCCTAAAGGGGGTCGCGGGGACGCTCGGCGCTGCGGAGGTCCGCGCGCGCTGCCAGGACGTGCAGCGTCGGATCGCGGAGGGCGACCCGGGGCCGTTGGATCTCGCGGTGACCCGCCTCGGGGTGGAGCTCCGTACGTTGATCTCGGCGCTTCGGGAAGCGCTCCCCGAGGACCTCGCCCACGTGGGCGCGGCGCCCGAGGCGGGCGTCGTGCGCTCCGCGGCGCTGCGGTTGCTCGCCTACCTGGACGAAGACGACGTCCGCAGCGCGGAGGTGCTCCGCGAAGTCGAGCCGATCCTGGCCACCCGCGTGCCCGAGCTGACGCTGCAGCGGCTGCGCCGCCTCGTGGTGAACTTCGACTTCCCGGCGGCCGGTCGGGCGCTCCGTGACGAGCTCGGGTCGCTGCTGGACGAGTAGGGTCGCGCGGCCGAGCTGCGCGTCAACGCTCCCGCAGCCACTCCCGGTACTTGAGTCCACGGTCCTCGAAGTCCCGGAACTCGTCGAAGGAGGCGCAGGCGGGGGAGAGCAGCACGGTGTCCCCGGGCAGGGCCAGCGCGGCGGCGTGGGGAATCGCGGCGGCCAGGGTGGGGACGAGGTCGGCGGGGACGTCGGCGCGGGCGAGCGCGGCGTGGATCACGGGGCCCTCCTCGCCGAAGCAGATGACCCGGCGGGCGCGTGCCAGGGACGGGGCGAGCCCCTCGTACGCGGCGCCGGCCTTGCCCTTGCCGCCGAGCAGCGCCACGAACGGGCCGCTCCACCCTTCGAAACACGCGAGCGCGCTGTCGACGTTGGTGGCCTTGGAGTCGTCGATCCAGCGCACCCCACCCGCCTCGTGGACGAGCTCCATCCGATGGGCGAGGCCGCCGAGGCGACCCACATCGAGCTCGCGGCGGGAGAGGCCGCCGCACACGGCGAGGAGCACGGCGGCGGCGAGGTTCTCCAGGTTGTGGCGGCCCGGGAGCGTGAACCCGACCGTCGATACGGCACCCGGATCGTGCACGCCCCGGAGGAGGAGTTGGTCGCCCTCGACGGTGACGCCAGGGTGGCCACCGAGGAGGAGCCGCTGCCCCGGCAGGTCGTCGGCGAGGCGGCGGAGGCGGGCGTCGCCCGCGGGGAGGATCGCGGCGTCCTCCGGGCCCATATGCGCGAACATCCGGCACTTGTGCGCGCCGTAGTTCTCCATGGTGCCGTGCCGCTCGAGGTGGTCGGGGGTGAGGTTGAGGATCGCCGCCGCGCGCGGCCGGAACCGCCCCGGCAGCTCCATCTGGTAGGAGCTCACCTCGACCACCGCCACGTCCCACTCGCCGCCGACGGCCTCGGACAGCGGCCGGCCGATGTTGCCGCCCTCGAAAGTGCGCCGCCCCGCGTTCGCGCAGAGCTGGCCGAGCAGGTGGGTGGTGGTGCTCTTCCCGTTGGTGCCGGAGATCGCGAGGATCGGGCAGGTGAGCTGCTCCGCGGCCCAGGCCATCTCCCCCACGACGTCCACACCGGCCGCGCGCGCGGCCACCAGCTCCGGCAGCTTCGCGGGCACGCCGGGCGAGACGACGATCTGCTCGGCGCCGACGAAGTCCTCGAGCCGGTGGGGACCGTAGACGGGCACGGTTCCAGGGACGACCGGCGCGTCGGGGCGACGGTCCGTACAGACGACGGTGTGGCCTTGGGAGACGGCCAGCTTCGCTGCGGCCACGCCGCTGCGCGCCATGCCGACGACGAGGAGGCGCCGCGATGCGCTGCGGACGGTGGGATCAGAAGGCGGATGGGCCCGGCGCATCGCCCAGATCTACCTCAACTTCAGGGTCGAGAGCGCCACGAGGGCCAACAACCCCGAGATGATCCAGAACCGAACGATGATCTTCGGCTCGCCCCACCCGAGCTTCTCGAAGTGGTGGTGGATGGGCGCCATGAGGAAGATGCGCTTCTTCGTCCGCTTGTACCAGAGCACCTGCAGGGTGACGCTCGCGGCCTCCATCACGAACACGCCGCCGACCACCGCGAGGAGCAGCTCCTGCTTGATGAACACCGACATCGAGCCGAGCGCGCCGCCGATGGCGAGCGAGCCGACGTCGCCCATGAAGACCTGCGCGGGGTAGCAATTGTACCAGAGGAACGCCAGACCTGCGCCGAGCAACGCCATGCAGAAGACGGCGATCTCGCCGGCGCCCGCGATGTACGGGATGTGCAGGTAGGCGGCGAACTCCGTGTGCCCGGCCACGTACGCGAGGACCGCGAAGGTGCCGGCGCTGGTGATGGTGGTGCCGATGGCCAGGCCGTCGAGGCCGTCGGTCAGGTTCACGGCGTTGGACCAGGCGGTGATCAGGAAGATGCCCCAGATCACGTAGACCCAGCCCAGCAGCGCCGGGGCGCCCTCCCAGAGATGGGCCAGATCAAAGACGGCGTGCTTGTAGAAGGGCACGTGGAACGTCGCGTCCATGATGCCGGTGACGTACGCGCCGCCGAAGACGATGAGCCCGGTGAGCACCTGGCCGAGGATCTTCCAGCGCCCGGCGAGCCCGTCGCTGGACTTCTCCATCACCTTCTTCCAATCGTCCACGAAGCCGATGGCGCCGCAGGCGAGCGTGACGGTGAGGACCAGCCAGGGGAGGGGTTCGTCGAGCCGCGCCCAGAGCAGGGTGGAGACCGCGAGGCCGCCGAGCATGACCACGCCGCCCATCGTCGGCGTGCCGACCTTGTTTTCGAGGTGCTCCTTGGGGCCCTCGGCGCGGATGATCTGCTCCATCTTCTGGCGGCGCATCCACTGGATGAACCATGGGTAGACCACGTAGCAGAGCGCCAGCGCGGTCATCATCGCGCAGGCGGAGCGGAACGTGATGTACTTGAAGACGTTGAACGGCCCGCCGAGCGGGATGAGCAGGTGGTAGAGCATCAGCTCCTCCGCGCGGCGCGGAGCCGCTCAACGACACGTTCCATGCGGGCGCCGCGGCTGCCCTTCACCAAAAGGGCGTCGCCGGCGGCCAACTGCGCGGCGAGCGCGTCGGCGAGGGTCTCGGCGTCGGGATGCACGGTCACGCCGGCGAACGCGGTGGCGGCGGTCGCCATCCGGGGGCCGGTCACGTGCACGCCCGCGAGCCCCGCGTCGAGGGCCGCGCGCAGCACCTCGGCGTGCCCGTCCGCTTCGGACGAACCCAGCTCCAACATGTCGCCGAGCGCGGCGAACCGGCGCCCCGGGAACGCGGCGAGCGTTCGCACGGCCGCCACCATGCTGGTGGGGTTGGCGTTGTAGGCGTCATCCAGCACGCTGACTCCGCCGATGACCTCCACCCGGTTGCGCATCCCCTCGGGCTGGAACCGGGAGAGGGCGGCGCCGAGGGTCTCGACGGGGACGCGCAGCGCCCAGGCGACGGCCACCGCTGCCGCGGCGTTGATCGCCAGGTGTGCGCCGGGGACCTGGAGCGTGGCGAGCACCGTGCCGTCCGGCGTCTCGATCCGGAGTCGGGTCTGGAGCCGCGCCCCGTCCACCGACACGTCGGTGAGGCGAATGGTCGCGTCCGCGGCCGTGCCGTACGTGACCACCCGGACCCCTTCGGGGTGGGGCATGGCGGCGATGCGGGGATCATCGAGGTTCACACAGAGCACGTCGCCGGGCTGCGCGCCGTCGAAGAGCTCCTGCTTCGCCTGGGCGACGCCCTCGATCGAGCCGCAGCCCTCCACGTGCGCCGCGCCGACGTTGGTGATGAGCCGAACCGTCGGTCGGGCGATGCCCTGGAGGAGCGCGATCTCCCCGAGGTGGTTCATGCCCAGCTCCACCACGAGCGCGTCGGCGTCGGGTTGCAGGGCGCAGAGGGTGAGCGGGAGGCCGATGTGGTTGTTGAGGTTGCCCTGGGTGTGGTGCACCTGCCCCAGCGCCCGGAGCACGTCGACGACCATCACTCGGGTGCTCGTCTTGCCGGCGCTGCCGGTGATCCCGACGACGGGTCCGTGGAAGCCGTCACGGACGTGGCGCGCCACATCTTGCAGCGCGACGAGCGTGTCGGGGACCACCACCAGCCCTGCGTTCCAGCCTTCGGGGGCGCGGTGGACGATCGCTCCGGCGGCGCCGGATGCGCCGACCACCGGGAGGAAGTCGTGCCCATCGAACTTCTCCCCGGCCAGCGCGACGAACCAGCTCCCCGGGGCGACCCGGCGGCTGTCGATGGTAAGGGCGCCCGCGGCGGCGTCGCGCACGAGCTCGCCACGGGTGGCGCGGGCGATCGTCGCCCCGTCGAAGATCATCGCAGCACCTCGCGCGCCACGGCGCGGTCGTCGAACGGATGGCGGACCCCGGCGATCTCCTGGTAGGGCTCGTGGCCCTTCCCGGCGATGAGCACCACGTCGCCCGGCTGGGCCAGCGTGATCGCGAGGCGGATCGCGGCGGCCCGGTCGGGCTCCACGTGGTGGGGGAGGGAGCCGAGCCCGGCCACCGTGTCCCGGATGATCCGCAGCGGGTCTTCGCTGCGGGGGTTGTCGCTGGTGAGCACCGCGAGGTCCGCGCCCGCCGCGACAGCCTTGGCCATCAGCGGGCGCTTTCCCTTGTCGCGGTCGCCGCCGCAGCCGAAGACGCACAGAATCCGCTTGGGCTTGAGCCGGCGGAGCTCGGCGAGGACGCGGGAGAGCGCGTCGTCGGTGTGGGCGTAGTCCACGAAGACGCCGAAGCCACGGTCGGTGGCGATGGGCTCGAGGCGGCCGGGGGCGCCGGTGCACGCGGCGAGGCCGCGGAGGGCGACGTCGAGGTCGACGCCGAGGGCGAGCGCCGCCCCGAGCGCGCCAAGCGCGTTCTGGAGGTTGTGCCTGCCGATCATCGGGAGACGGAGCCGCCCGGCGCCGCGCGGCGTAGACACGGCCGCCTCCAGCCCCTCCCAGTGTTCGCCGGTGAGGTGGGCGCGGAGGTCGGCGGGGCCCTGCGTGGCGTACATCCACACGGCGCGGCCGCGGGGGATCATCAGGGCGTGGGCGGGGTCGTCCGCGTTGAGGATGGCCGTGCCTTCGAGGAGCTCGTGGAACAACCTCGCCTTGGCGGTGGTGTAGGCCGCCATGGTCCCGTGCCAGTCGAGGTGGTCGCGGGTGAGGTTGGTGAAGATCGCGGCCTTGAAGGGGATCGCGTCCACCCGGTGGGCGGCGAGGCCGATGCTCGACGCTTCGAGCGCGCAGAGCCCGACCTTCGCCTCGCGCATCTGCGCGAGGAGCTGCTGGAGGACCGGCGCGGTCGGGCTGGTGTGCTCGGTCGGGACGCAGAGATCGCCGACGAAGTTGCCGGTGGTGCCGACGATGCCGGGCACGAGCCCGGCGGCGCGGGCGATGGCCGCGAGCATGAAGGTGGTGGTGGTCTTGCCGTTGGTGCCCGTGATCCCGACGACGGGGACGGTGCGTCCGGGCCAGCCAAGGGCCGCGGCGCACGCGGGCGCGAGCGCGGCCTGGGTGTCGAGCACCCGCACGACGGCGACGTCGTCGGGGACGGCGACTTCGTGTTCGACGATCACCGCGGCGGCGGTGAGGGATTCAACGCGGTCGTGTCCGTCGGTCCGCGCCCCGCGGATCGCGACGAACACGTCGTCCGGGCCAATGTCGCTGTCCCGGTCGGACACCGCGCGCACCTCACGCTCGCCCGGTCCACGGGCAAGCACAGCGCCGGGCACGGCGGCGACCAGGTCGGCAAGCTTCATCGGGAGACGATGGGAGGGAGGGAGGCGGGAGGGGCGATGGAGGGAGTCTTCCGGATGGGGCCGCCCTGCGGGGAGTTCGTGCGTGGGCTGCGGCGGGATGGTGCTGCGCCGAGGTCTGGAGCGGGGGCCGGTGAACCCGGCCCGGGACCGCCCCTGTGGGGTGACCTCGGGTTGGACCTTGGCCCCGGTCGGGGAGACCGGGACCGGGCCCGCCTTCTGGCGGACCCATCCGAAAGACGTGGGAGCTGGAAAGAACTAGTTGAGGTGGAGGACGACCGCGTCGCCCGGGGCGAGCACGGTGCCGGCGAGGGGCTCCTGGGCGACGACGCGCCCGGAGCCGTCGACCCGAAGGTCGGCGCCGGAAGGTTCAAGCGCGGCGAGGGCGGCGCGGAGCGAACGACCGGAGAGGTCGGGGACAACCCAGTCGCCCGCACCGTTGACCGGCACGTCGACCGGACCGGCCGGCAGCTTGGAGACGAAGGGCTCCTTCTTCACCGGCTTGGGCGCGGCGGCGACGTGCTCTTCGGCGCCTTCTTTCTCGGTGATGCCTGGCGCGGGCGGGACCACGGTGCCCTCGGGGTCGGGGGCGACGCCGAGGTAGCGCATCGTGAACGCGCCGATGGAGGAGAACGCGGGCGCGGCGGCGATGCCGCCGTACTTGGAGCCGGCGCTCGGCGAGTCGATGACCACGGCGATGGCCACCTCGGGGCGATCCGCGGGGAGGAACCCGACGAAGGAGGAGACGCGCTTGGTCGCGGAGTAGCCGCCGTTCTCGACCTTCTGCGCCGTGCCGGTCTTGCCGGCGACCCGGTACCCCGGGACCCGCGCGCGGGTACCGGTGCCGCCGTCCTCGGTGACGGTCTCCATCATCCGGGAGATCACCTTGGCGGTCTCCTCGGAGATGACGCGGCGATCTTCCCGGGGCTCGCGGGCCACCTCGACCTCGCCGTGGCGGTCGAGGATCGCGTCCACGAGGCGGGGCGCCATGCGCATGCCGCCGTTGGCGATCGTGCCGAAGCCGGCGGCGAGCTGCACCGGCGATGCGGTGACGCCCTGGCCGAACGACGTCGTGGCCAGCTCGATCGGCTTGATGTTCGCGGCGCTCCGCATGGCCCCCGACACCTCCCCGGGGAGGCCGAGGCCGGTGCTGCGGCCGAAGCCGAAGTCCTTGAGGTACTTCAGGGTCTTGTCGGCGCCGAGCATGAAGCCGAGCTTCGCCGCGCCGATGTTGGAGCTGTACTTGATCACCTCGGTGACGGAGATGACGCCCTTCGGGTGATCGTCCTTGATGGTCTTGGTGCCGACCGTCCAGTGGCCGAGCTCGCAGTCCATCATCGTCTCGGGCTTCACCAGCCCTTCCTCCATCGCCGCGGCGGCGACGAAGGGCTTGAAGACGCTCCCGGGCTCCACCTGGTCCATCGCCGGGCGGTTCTTGAAGTTCTCCTGGTGCGCCTT
This sequence comes from uncultured Pseudomonadota bacterium, assembly GCA_903921785.1. Lineage (GTDB taxonomy): Bacteria > Myxococcota_A > UBA796 > UBA796 > SXON01 > SXON01. The sequence continues at coordinate 3,826 of CAIXRH010000059.1, read as the reverse complement.
GGACTCGCCGTCGTTGGGGTTGCCGCCCGGACGCGAGGCCATCGCGAGGACGGCGCCCGTGTGCACGTCGATCACCACGGCCATCGCCGCTTCGGGCTGGGAGATCGCCATCGCCTCGTCCAGCGCCCGCTCGGCGGCGTACTGGATCGACGCATCCAGCGTGAGCCGCACGGAGTGGCCCTCGTTGATGGTCTGGCCGGCGTCCACCCCGCCGTCGACCACCCGACCCTTGCGGTCCTTCTCCTGGAGCACCCGCACGGTGTCCCCGCTGAGCTCCTTGTTGAGCACCTTCTCCACGCCGGCGGTGCCGTCGGCGAAGACATCGGTGAACCCGATGAGCGGAGCGGCGAGCTCGCGGCCCGGGTAGACCCGGACCGGCTCCTGCACCAGCCACATCTGGTCGCGGGAGAGGCCGGCGACGATGGCGGCGGCGTCGTCGGGGTCCAGCGCGTCGCCGAGCTTGACCTCCTGCAGCAGCTTCCCGCCGTGCTCGGTGAAGCGGGAGCGGACCCACTCCTCCGGCTTGTCGGTGAGCTTGGCGATGGCGCTCACGCGCGCATCGACCGCCTCCGGCGACATCCGGGTGGGGTTCGCGTACAGCGAGGGGAGGTTCACGGTGCTGGCGAGGACGCGCCCTTCGCGGTCGACGATGGCGCCGCGGCGGCCGTGGAGCTCCACGGCGAAGCGGAACTGCTCGCGGCCGCGGGCTTCCAGGCGTTCGTCGGGCACACCCATGACCCAGGCCGCGCGCACCGTGAGCAGCACCATCGCCAGCGCGAGCCCGCCGAACGCGATTCGCGCACGACCTGCCGACTCGGCGAGCGTGGCCGCGTCGGCCGCGGCGTTGGGGCGCGCGGGCGCGACGCCGGCCCACAGCCGGGCGACGACGTGCTTTTTCGAGTGTTTGTTCGAGGCACGCTTCTTCACTGCGTGCCTCCGACATCGACGACGGCTTCGGGCGCGGTCAGGTCGAGCGAGACGGCGAGGGCGCCCAGGCGGCCCGGCGAGCGCAGCATGGTGCGCTCGACGAGGAGGCGGTCGTGGTAGGTCTGCGCGCGGACGAGCTCGCTGCGCTCGTGATCGAGCTTCAGCGCCGTGGCGCGGACCTGCATGCGCGTCCACAAGTGCACGGACACCGCCGCGGTGATGAACGTCATCACGCCAAGGAAGCGCAAGAGTGTGCGGACCTCGGGCGCGGCTGCGTCGAGACCGGGGAGTCGGCGGGCGCGAGTGCGAAAGTCAGCGACGGTGCTCATGCGGAACCCGGGGAGGGCAGAGGCGGGAGAGCGGTCAGGACACCCGCTCGATCGCGCGGAGGCGAGCGGAGCGGGCGCGGGGGTTCTCATCGGCCGTGCCCTTGCGGGCGCGGCGCTCGACGAGACGAAACGCGGGGGGGGTGACGGGGTTGCCGTAGAGGTCGCGGGGGGCGTCCTCTCCGGCGAGGTGACGGAAGCGCTGCTTGACCGCCCGATCTTCAAGGGAGTGGAAGCTGATCACGACCAGCCTCCCGCCCGGCGCGAGGCACCCGGGCAGCGCTTCGAGGGCGCGATCGAGCTCGCCGAGCTCGTCGTTGACGAAGATGCGGATGGCCTGGAAGACCCGGGTTGCCGGGTGGATCCGCCCATCGGCCGGGAGGACCCGGGCGACCAGCTCGGCGAGCTGCCGCGTGGTGAGCAGGGGCTCCTCGGGGCGCTCGGTGCGGTGCTGCACGATGGCCCGGGCGACGCGGCGGGACTGCCGCTCCTCGCCGTAGCGGAAGAACACGTCCGCCAGTTCTTCGGCCGTGGCGCGGGCGATCCACTCCGAAGCGGGCTCGCCGCCGGAGGGGTCCATTCGCATATCCAAAGGTCCGACGAGGCGAAAACTGAAGCCACGCTCCGGGCGATCGAGCTGGGGAGACGACACGCCGAGGTCGAGGAGGATCCCATCCGCCCGTCGGCCACGGAGGAGGGCGGGGAGCTCGGAGAAGCGGGCGTGGTGCAGCTCGGCCTCAGGGCCGAGGCGCGAACGCGCGGCCGCGAGGGCGTCGGGGTCCCGATCGGTGCCGAGGACGTGCCCGCCGCGCGCGAGGACGGCGGCAGCGTGGCCGCCCCAGCCGAGCGTACCGTCGACGTACAGGCCGCCTGGGCGGACCGAGAGGAGGTCCACCACATCGTCGAGCAGGACGGAGAGGTGACGGGCTTCATCCACCCGCCCCTCCCAGCGAATCCCGCCGGGTGCGCGCCGCGGCGAAGGCAGCCTGGAAGTCGGCCGTGTTCCAGAGCTCGATTCGATCGAGCAGGGAGATCATGGTGATGTCGCCGCTGAGGCCCGAGAGCTCGCGGAGCTCGGCGGGCAGCACGAGGCGCCCCTGCCGGTCGACATCCACTTCGGAGGCGGCGCCGAGGCGGAGGAGCTGCTTCTCATCCTCGTACGGGTCGAAGTTGTCGTTGCCGAGCAGCGGCTTCTCCACGCGCTCGGTGAAGTCCTGCGGGGTGTAGCCGCGGAGGCGCTCGCCGTGGACGATGAACACGAGGCTGTAGACGCGGTGCGTGTCGAGCGCGGCCTTCAGGCGTGCGGGGAGCGTGACCCGGCCGCGGGCGTCCATCGACAGCTGCTGGTTGAACCTGACTTCCAGCATGCGCGTTGTCGCCGTCCGCCGGGGCGGGTGGGCGACTCCTCCTCGTTCTGGGATTCTAATCCATTTTCAGGGATTTGGCGCCCATGTTCCGAGGCCTTTTTTTGATGATCCACTTTCCACAATGGGATCCACAATATGGATAACTTGTGATGCTTGACGAAGCAATAGTATGCAACATGGATATTCTGCGCTTGAGTCGCGACAAAATCGTGCGCTGATCGCGGGTCGTCCCCGGGGGCGTCCGTTGCGTCGGCGGGGTCGCGATCCGTGGCGCCGTTCCTGCCCATCCGCGCGGCGCGGGTGTCCGCGGTGCTTGCGTCCTGGCCAGGGCGCTTGGGCCGTCCGGTGGCGGCCGGCGGTGTCGAGGGGCTGGAGGTGCCCGACCGACCTTCCCGGTGGCGGCCACGGAGGTCGAGGAGCCGCCGGGGTGAGAATGGCCGGGGCGGGCCGCCGGGGCCGCACATCCGGCCTCGCTCGGCGCCGCGCGGGGCCCTGGTCGAACCAGGGCCCTTGCCGCCGGCCGCCCCGGTGTGAACCCCTTGCGCCGAGGCGGGCATGGGCGCGAAGAAGGGCCAGCAACGGATCATCTGTGAGAATCGGCGGGCCCGGTTCGAATTCGAGCTCACCAACCCCCTCGTCGCGGGGCTGATGCTGCTCGGCTCGGAGGTGAAGGCGCTCCGCCTCGGCAACGCCCACCTCAACGACGCCTGGGTGGGTTTTGAGGGCAACAAGCCCATGTTGTTCCAGGCGCATGTGGCGGCCTACGAGAAGGCCACCCACTTCTGCCACGAGCCGGGCCGGCCTCGGCCGCTGCTGCTCAACGCCGCGGAGATCGAAGACCTCCGCGCCGCCGTGCGCGAGCGGGGCCTCACCGTGGTTCCCCTGAAGTTGTACTTCGAGGGGCCGTGGGTGAAGCTCGAACTGGCGGTCGGCCGCGGGCGCAACGTGCACGACAAGCGGCACGCGGTGCGCGAGCGGGAAGACCGTCGGGAGATGGCACGGGAGCTGGCCCGGCGGTGAACGGCCGTGTCGGGGCTTGTCGCCGCCTACGGCGGTTCTCCGTGGGGTAGGTTACCCGGCGGATCATGTCCGGACTGACCCTCCTCGCTCTCGTCCCTGCGGCCCACGCCGCGGACGGTTCTCCCGGTATGGGCTCCACTCTCGCGATCGTGGCCGTGGCCGTCGGCGTGCTCGTCGTCGCCGCGG
>CAIXRH010000058.1 GCA_903921785.1 uncultured Pseudomonadota bacterium | reverse complement strand
GGCGGGTGCGCCGCCGCCCGGCGCAGCCGGCGCCGGCACGGTCGCGACCGGCCCCACCGGCGCCGTGACCGCAGGCGGCGAGGGTCGGAACATCGCCGCCATCACGTCGCTGGCCACCTTCCCGGTGACCATCAGCACGGTGATCGCGAGGATTCCCATGGAGATCTGGTTGATCGGCCGGGAGAGGAAGCCGCCGGCCTTCTTGCCGCCGGAGAGCTTCCGGCCCCGCGCCCGCTTGGGGTCGAGCTCCAGCTCCACCGCACCGGCGGGACGGTACGCCGGGGGCGGGGCGCCCACTGGGTCGGTCTCCGCGCCCATGCCGCGGCCGGTGGGCGGCGGCGGAGGAGGGGCGGCGCGACGCGGCATCGGCGGCGGCGCGGGCTGAAGGATCGGCGCCGGCTCAGGGTCGGGCACCGAGATCGCCGTGGCGAACGTCTGCGGCGGGGGCTGAAGGGGGATCGCCGCGGTGGGGGGCGGCGGCGGCGGCGGGAGCGGGAGCGGCGGCAGCGCGGGCCTGCCGCCCGGTGCGCTCACCAGCGCCTCGGAGTACGCCTCGGTGCCCTCCACCTCGTGCACCACGCCGAAGCGCAGCTCCACCGTGCCGATGCGGATGCGGTCGCCATCGTCGAGGTGACGCTCCTTGATGCGCCGCCCGTTGACGAAGGTGCCGTTGCTGGAGCCGAAGTCGCGCAGGAGCCAGCTCGCGCCGTCGTGGGTGATCTCGGCGTGTACCCGAGACGAAGCGGGCTCGGGCAAGACGATGCCGTTCTTCTCGGAGCGGCCGATGGTGAGGGTGCCTTGCTCCGGAAGGGGGAACTCCCGCTGCGGCATCTTGTGCGCCGACACCACCGTGAGCGTGGCCGCGGGCGGACCGGACTTCAGCGGCACCGTGGCGTCGCGTCCCGCGGTGATCTCCACCGGCTCGCGGGGCTGGGGGACGGCCACGCGGAGGGTGAAGGGGTCGATGAACACCTCCTCCCCCGGCCCGAGCACTTGCCGCTTGATCGGGCGCCCCTTGAACCAGGTGCCATTGCCGCTGCCGAGGTCCTCCACGACCACGGCACCGTCCGACACCTCCAGGCGCGCGTGCCGCCGCGAGACGCCCACATCCGCGAGCACGACCTGGTTGTCCTCCGCCCGGCCCACGTGGGCGACGCCCACGCCCAGGGCAAGCCGGCGCTCCGACGCGCCCTGGCGGAGGATGACCAGCTCGATCGACATCACGCGGCGCTCATTGCGGAGGTGCCGCCTTTGCGCGGGCCAGCGCCTCCGCGGCCTTCACGTGCATCGGGTCCTTGGGGTCCGGCACGAGCAGCAGCACCGTCTCCCAGGCGCTGACCGCCTGATCCACCTGCATGCTGTCCCAGTAGCGCATCCCTGCGTCCAGCTGGGCTTGCGCCTTCTCGGCGATCTCCACGTCGAGGCGGGCGATGCGCACCTTGCAGATCTCGCAGGACGGATCGACCTTCAGGGCCATCTGGTAGGCGACCTTGGCGTCGCTGAGGCGGCCGGTCTCGTACAGCCCGTGTGCGCGCTCGACGAGCTCAGGACCGCTGACGCCCGCGGGCGGGTCGGGCAGCGCGGCCTGGGCCGCGGCCTGCGTGGCGGCCGGATCCGCGCCCGCGGCGACGGCCAGGGCGTCGCTCACCGAGGGCGCGGGCGTGGCGGCCGCGGACGTCCTGTCGGCGGGCACAACCGTGGACAACGAGTAGGCGGACGGCGCGACGGCCTCCGGCTCCGCCGGCCCGCGGAGGTAGCCGTAGGCGCCGAAGCAGCCCATACACACCAGCACGAAGAAGATCGCCAGGGCGAAGGGCCAGACCTTCCATCGGCGGACCGGCGCCTCGGGCTCCTGGTCCAGCGCGACGGTGCGCGCATCGGGGCGGGCGCGCGGCGGGGTCTTGACCGGCGGCGGCGCCGCGGCCGTCGCGCCGGGCATCACCAGCCGCATCTCGAAGGTGTGCATGCCGACCGAGACCCGATCGCCCGGCTTCATCGTCTTGTGATCGGCGACCCGCTCTCCGTTGACGAATACGCCGTTCCGCGAGCCAGCGTCCTGCACCCAGACCGCACCATTATGAAGGATAACCCTCGCATGCTGCCGGCTGACGCCCGGGTCGTCGATGCATACTTCGTTCCCAGGCTCGCGCCCGAGGCGCAGGCCGGTGGTCGTGACCTCGAAGCTGCGCCCCGACAGCGAGCCCTCCACCCCCACGATCACCGCGACCGGTTCCATCCGCGATCGATAATCCGAATCGGGCGAGGCGGCGCGATCCTCACGCCGACGGACGATAGGCTGTACGGATGGATGCGTTGGTCATGATGTTCCGGGAGGGCGGCCCGAGCATGTTCGGGATCGCTGGGCTCGACGGGCTTTGTTGCGCCGCGTGGCTGCCCACGGTGGCCCTGGCGCTGTTCCTCCGTCGGGGCGGCGCGCGCCGCGGCGCCCAGGCCCTGGCCGTGCTGCTCCTTATCGGTACATTCCTACCCTTGATCCTTGGGATCGCTGGGCGGTGGTCCGGGCGCTCGGCGACGGAGGCGGCGCTCGAAGGCGCCTCGCCCGACGTGGTGGAGACGCTGCGCGAGGTCGGCTACGCCGAGTCGCAACACCCGTTCAACCTCGGCCTGCTGAGCACGGTCGGGCTCCTGCTCACCGCGGTTTTGCCGCTGGGGCTGGCGATGCGCGCGGAGAAGGAGCCGGAGGAGTAGGCTCAGCCCGCCTCGCCATCCAGCGCGAGCTCCCAGAAGCCCACGTCGTGGTACCGGCCGAACTTCAGGCCGCAGCGGTGGAAGACCCCGACGGGAACAAAGCCCACGGCCTCGTGGAGCGCCACCGAAGCGTCGTTCGGGAGGGCGATGCCCGCCACCAGCATCACCAGCCCACGGGCGCGGCAGGCGTCGAACAGCGCCCGGTAGAGGGTACGCCCCACGCCCTGGCGATGAAACGCGGGGTCCACGTAGATGCCGGTCTCGGCGGTCCAGGCGTAGGCGGCGCGGCTTCGCCAGGCGCCGGCCTTGGCAAAACCGGCGAAGACCCCGTCGATCTCCGCCACCAGGTACGGATAGCGGGGACCGGCGGCCGCCCACTCTTCGCGCAGCTCCGCCGCGGTGACCGGCACGGTGCCGAAGTGGATCGCCGTGTCGCGGATCACCGGGTTGAGCAGCGCCGCGACGGCCTCGAAGTCTTCGGCGACGACCTCGCGCACCTTCATCCGAGCACGCCGAGGACCTCGCGCATGTGCACGAAGTAGTGCGCTTCCCAGCCCTTCTTGTACGTCTCCCCGGAGCCGTGCGGCAGCTCGGTGTGGCGGAGCACGAAGCGGGTGCCCTCGCCCTCGGGCTCCAGGACGATCTCCAGGCGACTGTCCTTGTCGGACGCGCCGAAGTCCGAGGTTCGCCAGCTCTGGACGATGCGCTGCGTCGGCTCGAGGACCAGCTGCGTGCCCTCGATGTAGCCGTCCCAGGCGCTGTAGAGCTCGCCGACCTTTGGCTCGATGAACGCCTCGGCGCCGCCGGTGAACTTCGCGTGGTGGACGGGGTGCAGCCACATCTCGTAGATGCGGGCGGGCGGCGCCCGGAACCGCTGCACCAGCTCGAACGACTCCTTGGGCTTGACCTTCATGTGCGGGGCCTCTCGTCTCCGCGGTTAACCCGCGCTTCTGCCGCGCTCGCCGGGGCGAACGGGGTTAGCACCCGTGGATGGTGCTCCTCCTCGCCAGCGTTTCCCTCGCCGCGTCCCTCGACAACCTGGAGATCGGGGGGCCGTGGGGCTCGCCCACCTCCACCGATGGCACCGCCGGCTGGTGGCAGCCCGCGGGCTTCGCGGTCGGCCGCGGCACGCGGGTGGAGATCGAGGGCGCCTATGAGGACGCCGAGATCGGCTTCGACCGAGCCGATCCCAACGGCGGCACCGACACCTACAAGCTCAGCGGCGTGCCGCCCTTCCTCGGCGTCGCCAGCGACGTGGGCAAGGTCGGCCCCGGCCACCTCGGCGTGGGGCTCGTCTTCGCGCTCCCGTTCATCCGGGGAGGAACCGAGGTTGATCCCCCGGGCGCCGGCCACTACCACATGATCGACGGCGACAGCAAGGCCATGTGGATCGGCGCCGGCATCGCCTACGACATCCAGGACGTGGTGAGCATCGGCATCACCGGCGCGGTGGTCCACAGCACGTGGGCCGCCGAGGTGGATCAGGACACGCTGCCGGACCTGCGGGCGGCGATCATCGAGAGCGGCGGCGAGTCGGCGATGAACGACTACACCGACGCCGACCTGGAGAACCCCGACTACGGCGCCCACCTCGACTTCGGCGGCGCCGAGGGCGGCCTGGGCGGCAAGGGCGAGCTCACGGCCGACACCGGCTCCTTCGCGGCCGGCATCCTCGTGCACCCCAGCGAGAACTGGTCGCTCGGCGTCACCTACGTGCACAGCGCGGAGATCGCGAACACCGGCGATGTCGACATCACGTTCGGCTGCCCGCCCGACACCGACGGCCTCGGCCGGGTCGTGGCGCAGTCCCACGGCGTCTGCAACAGCACCGTCCACGCGGATGGCTACGTCGGCTACACGCTCCCCCGCCGGGTGAACGTCGGCTTCATGTACAAGCCGATGCCGAAGCTGCGGTTGGAGGCCATGGGCGGCTGGGTGCAGTGGAGCCAGTACGACGACTTCCACATCAAGGTCTCCAACAGCGACGTGGAGGGGGTCTCCGACTCGGCCACCGAAGAAGCGAAGGCGCTCGTGGAGCAGACCCGCGACTGGGCGCGCGCGAACGACGACAGCTTCTGGGTCGCGCTCGATGGCAAGGCCAAGCTCGGCAAGGGCTGGACCGTCGGCGCCCGCTACTGGTTCGACCGCGCGGCGGTCCCCGACGAGGCGCTCTCCACCAACAATTGGGACGCCGACGAGCACATCGTCTCCGGGCTCCTCGCCTACAAGCCGGTGAAGTTCCTCGAGATCGGGGTCAGCTACACCCACCACTTCGTCGGCGAGCGCACGGTCACCACGTCGGGCTTCAGCAACACGCTCGACACCACCTCTGTCGAGGATCGTTGGCGTTACCCGCACAGCAACGGCACCTACAGCGGCAGCATCGACCGGGTGGGGCTGCAGCTCCGTGGGACCTTCGGCGAGGCCGACGACAAGGGCGACGACAAGGGCGGCGGCAAGAAGAAGAAGGGCTGATCCCGACCTTGCGCTGACCTCCCGGCCCTCCTGGACCCTCGCGAGCCAGGACAACCGTCGCTGGCGCTAGCCGGAGGTCGTCCGGACTCGGAAGAAGCGCCGCGGCTCCCAGGTGGGCCTCGCCGGGCGCTTGAGGATCGCGCGCTCGGAGACCTCGGGGTCGGCGAGCGAGATCACCGTCTCCACCGCCGCGCGTACGCGAACGCGGGCTTCGTTGGGCGCGACCGCCAGCGTCTCCCGCACGGCGCGCACGCGCACCTCGGGGTGAGCGGGGTCGAACGTCCAGGCGGGCAGGGCGAGCAGCCCGTCTTCCCCGCCGGTGCACTCCACCATCTGACCGTCCCGGCGCACGGTGCGGACCTCCAGCGTCTCGTCGGCGGTGCGGTCCCAGCGCAGGGCGAGGCCGCCGCCGAGGCCGTCGCGCACCGCGAGCACGTTGGGGGCGTCGCCGAAGCGGACGGCGCCGGGGAGCGCCACCCGGCTGCCGTCGTCGCGGACCAGGGCCACGTCGCCGACGGCCCAGCGGGCGTCGGTGGCCACCAGCGGGCCGGTCGTGGCGAAGTGGCCGGCGCCGTCGGGCACGAGGCGCACCGTGGCGGGGGCGGTGAGGTCCACCGCGGACAGCCCCTCGGCCGGGGGGCGGGCGCGGAGGATGCGGCAGCCATCCAGGGAGTCGGTGAGCGCCTCGGGCGGCTCCGTCCAGGCGCTGGCGGACCAGGCGGTGGCGTGGCCGTGGCGGTCCTCTTCGGCGTTCACCTCGATCACCGCCGCGTCTCCCGCACGGGGCCAGCGGGGCCCCTCGGCTACCGGGGGCGGGTCGGCGCAGGCGATGAGAAGCGCGAGGACCATGGCTCGATCACAGGATGCCCACGATCTGGATCGGATGCGAGCGGTACCGGTAAAGGAATGTCGGTGGGGGCGACGCTCGGCCGCCCCCTGCCCCCACCCGGACCCCCTCGGGGGTGCGGGAGCACCCGGCGGCGCCCGCCCGCGTCCGGACCCGGTTTACCTTGTTGATCCCTTAGAGATGGGCAAGCGCGCCCGTGCTGTACCGCCAGACCCAGGCGACAACGAACCCCACCACCACGGCCGGCCACCACGGCGCGGCGCCCTCGATCCGCTCGGTGAACGCCAGGAAGCGTCGCCGCGGCGACTCAGGCAGCACCGCGGCGAGCAGCACCAGGGAGCCCCAGAGCGCCACCACCGGCACGAGCGGGTGCAGCCGGAGCGCCTCCGCCCAGTGGCCGCGCGCGAACGCCGCCACCGCGTGGGTCATGCCGCAGCCCGGGCACGGCACGCCGGTGGCCGCACGGATCGGGCACGCCCAGGTGGGGATCCCCGCCGCCGTGAGGCTCACCTGAACCCCGGCGAACGCCAGGATCCCCCACGCCGCCGCCCGGTACCGGAGCACCCCCGACAGCGGGGCGAACCCGCTCACCGCGCGATCGGCTTGTACTTGATCCGGTGGGGCTGGTCCGCATCGGCGCCGAGGCGACGGTGCCGATCCTTCTCGTAGTCTGCGTAGTTCCCCTCAAACCACTCCACGTGGGAGTCGCCCTCGAAGGCGAGGATGTGGGTGGCGATGCGGTCGAGGAACCAGCGATCATGGGAGGTGACGAGCACGCAGCCGGCAAAACCCAGCATCGCGTCTTCGAGGGAACGGAGCGTGTCCACGTCGAGGTCGTTGGTGGGCTCGTCGAGCATCACCACGTTGCCGCCGGACTGGAGCATCGTCGCGAGCTGGAGGCGGTTGCGCTCGCCGCCGGAGAGCGTGCCGACCTTCTGCTGCTGGTCGGTGCCCTTGAAGTTGAACGCGCCGCAGTAGGCCCGCGCGTGGATCTCGCGGTTGCCGACCTTGATCACGTCGCGCCCGCCGCCGACGGTCTCGAAGACGGTCTTGTTGGGGTCGAAGTTGCGGAACTGGTCCACGTAGGAGAGCTTCACCGTCTCCCCGACGGTGAGCTCGCCACCATCGACCTGCTCCTGGCCGGTGATGAGCCGGAACAGGGTGGTCTTGCCGGCGCCGTTGGGCCCGATCACCCCGACGATGCCGCCGCGAGGGAGGTCGAACGCCACGTCTTCGAAGAGGACGCGGTCGCCGTAGACCTTGCGGAGGCCCTTGGCGCGCACCACCACGTTGCCGAGGCGCGGACCGGGGGGGATCACGATGTCGGCCTTGCCCCGCCGCTCTTCCGGCTCGGCGGTGAGCATCTCCTCGTACGCCGCGATGCGCGCCTTGGACTTGGCCTGCCGCGCGCGGGGCGACATGCGGATCCACTCGAGCTCGCGCTCCAGGGTCTTCGCCCGGGCGCTCGCCTGCTTCTCCTCCTGCTCCAGCCGCTTCTGCTTCTGCTCCAGCCAGGAGGAGTAGTTGCCCTCCCAGGGAATCCCGTGCCCCTGGTCAAGCTCGAGGATCCAGCCGGCCACGTTGTCGAGGAAGTAACGATCATGGGTGATCGCCACGACCGTGCCCTTGTACTCCTTCAGCGTACGCTCCAACCACGCGACGGACTCGGCGTCGAGATGGTTGGTGGGCTCGTCGAGCAGCAGCATGTCGGTGGGCTGGAGGAGGAGCTTGCACAGCGCCACGCGACGGCGCTCGCCGCCGGAGAGCACCTTGATCGGCTGGTCGGCCGGGGGCACGCGCAGCGCGTCCATCGCCACTTCGAGGCGACGATCGAGCTCCCAGGCGTTCACCGCGTCGATCTTGTCCTGAAGGGTGGCCTGCTCGGCCATCAGCGCGTCGAAGTCGGCGTCTTCATCGCCCATGGCGTTGGAGACCTCGTCGAAGCGCACGAGGAGCTGCCGCACGTCCTTGACGGCCTCCTCCAGCTCTTCGCGGACGGTCTTGTTCTCGTCGAGCTGCGGCTCCTGGGGGAGGTACCCGATGCGGGTGCCTTCCTGGGCCCAGGCCTCGCCGGTGAAGTCGTGATCCACGCCGGCCATGATGCGCAGCAGGGTGGACTTTCCAGCTCCGTTGTTGCCGAGCACGCCGATCTTGGCGCCCGGGTAGAACGAGAGCCAGATGCCCTTGAGGACCTCCTTGCCCCCCGGCCACGCCTTCCGGAGCTGCTTCATCACATAGATGTACTGATGGGCCATGGGGTCCTCGCCGTTCGGGGCGGCGGACTAACGCGGCGGCGCCGGGGACGGCACGATACCCACGCCCCATGCGACTCGCCGGCCACCTCGTGCACGCCCTCTCCATCGGCGGCATCGAGACCTGCATCCAGCTCCCGGAGCTCGACCTCTGCTTCGACATCGGGCGTTGTCCGCACGCCGCCGTGAAGCGGAAGCGCGTGTTCCTCACCCACACCCACATGGACCACGCGGGCGGCATCGCCTACCACGCCGCCACCCGCGACCTCTACAAGGCCCCGGCCCCCACCTGGTACGTCCCCCGGGAGAACGCCGCGGACATCGAGGCCCTCCTCGCCGTCTGGCGCCGCCTGGACGGCTCCGACCTTCCGGTGAACCTCGTCGCGTGCGGCCCCGGCGACAGCCTCGACCTCGGCAAGGGCTGGGTCGCCCACCCCTTCCGCAGCCCCCACCGCGTGCCCACCCAGGGCTACGCGCTCGGGCGGCTCAAGACCCGCCTCCGCGCCGATCTCCAGGGGCTCGGCGAGCAGGCCGTCCGTGAGCGGCGCCTCGCGGGTGAGGACGTCGCGGAAACCACGGAGACCATCGAGGTGGCGTTCACCGGCGACTCGCTCCCCGAGGTGATCGAGCGGGAGGAGGCGGTCCGCACCGCGCGGCTCCTGGTGATCGAGTGCACCTTCGTGGACGACCGGGTGCCGGTGGCCAAGGCGCGCGGCAGCGGCCACATCCACCTCGACGAGATCCTCGACCGCGCGGACCTCCTCCAGAACGAGGCGATCCTCCTCACCCACTTCTCGGCCCGCTACAGCGACGAACAGATCGTCTCGGCGCTCAACCGGCGGATGCCGAAGCACCTGCGGGAGCGGGTGACGCCGCTGTTGCACGGGAGGGCGGCGCTGGCGGAGCCGACGTGAGCGGGCCGTTCGGGTGCCGGCTCGGGTGCGAAGCTCCTTGACGTCCCCGTGAAGAAGTCTATACTGATGCATATAGACTCCGGAGGTGACCCATGACGAGCGCCAAGCTCTTCCGCAACGGCCAGAGTCAGGCCGTTCGGCTCCCGAAGGAGTTCGCCCTGCCCGGGAGGGAGGTCTTCGTGCGGCACGTCGGCACCGCGGTCCTCCTGGTCCCCATGGACGATCCCTGGTCGGCGTTCACGGCGGCGCTCGGGCAGTTCACCGATGACTTCATGGTCGAGCGCGTACAGCCGCCCCAGGACGCCCGCGAGTCGTTCTGATGTGGCTCCTCGACACGAACATCTGCATCTACCTGATCAAGCGGAGGCCCGAGCGGGTCCTCCAGCGCCTGCGGGCGCTGGACATCGCGACGGTCGGCGTGTCGTCGATCACGGTGGCCGAGCTCCAGTACGGCGTCGCGAAGAGCACGCGGCCGGAGCTCAACGCGCTCGCCCTGGCGGCCCTCCTGGCCCCGCTGGACGTCCTCCCGTTCGACGACGCTGCCGCCGCCGTGTACGGCGCGGTGCGCGCGGAGTTGGAGCGCGCAGGCGCGCCGATCGGGAGCATGGACCTGCTCATCGCCGCCCACGCGCTCGCGCTCGGCCGCACCGTCGTCACCAACAACACCCGGGAGTTCAGCCGGGTGACGGGGTTGAACGTCGAGGACTGGGCGGCGGAGTGAGCGGGCCTCGGCCCGCCGCTCGCCACGCTCCTCCCCGCGCCCTCAGACCAGGAAGTACCGCGGCGCGACCTCGACCACCTTCGTGCGGCTCACGCCCGACTGGAGGTTGAGCACCTCGTGGGCGCCGTTGACCACGTCGGTCCACGTGAGGATGACCGCCTCTTCCAAGGCGAGGTTCTGGGCGATGCCCGGCACGTACTTCTGCCCGAGCGCCTTGCTCGGCAGCCCGGGGTGACGCTCCACGGCGTCCCCCTGGATCTGGCGGACGAAGCCCGCGAACGTGCGGTCCTCGGCGGCGACGAGCAGCCGGCCGGTGCGCTCGATGGAGGCGGAGACCAGCTCCATGTCCGGGGGGACGATCGTGCGGAGGTCGATGACCTCGAGCTCGATGCCCTCCTTCGCGAGCTTCTCGGCGGCGTTCATGCACGTCCACACCGCGCGGCCCCAGGCCACCACGGTGACGTCGCGGCCGGGACGGCGGATGATGCCCTTGCCGAGCGGCACCTTGAGGTCGGCCGGGAGGTCGGGCACTTCCCCGCGCATGATCGACTTCTTGAGCACGCTCACCGCCTCGGGGTCGGTGGGCTCGCCGGGGAAGGCCGGGCCGAGCGACTGGCGGTACATCCACTTCGGCTCCAGGCAGATCACCGGGCCGCGGTAGTCGGCCGCGGAGAGGAGGAGCCCGTACACGTCGAAGCTGGTGCTCGGCATGATGATGGTGAGGCCGGGGATCGGGCTGAAGTACCCGTCGATCGACATCGAGTGGTACACGGCGCCGCCGCCGAACGGGTCCACCGGGGTGCGCATCACCGTGGCGAAGTTCGAACGCCCGTTGGTGCACCAGTAGAGGTTGCCCATGTGCACGAGCCAGTGGAACGCGTTGAGCGTGTAGTCCCCGAACTGGATCTCCGGGAGCGCCACGAGGTCCTTGTGGAGGCCCGCGCCGCAGCCCGTGCCGAGGATGAGCGGCTCGTTGAGGGGCGCGTCGATGATCCGGTCGGGGAAGAGCTTCTTGAGCCCCTGGGTGGCGGTCATGACGCCGCCGAGGCGGCCGACGTCCTGCCCCCAGAGCACCCCGTTCTTGTGGGTGATGATGTTCTTGATCGCCCCGCGGATGGCGCCCGCGTAGGTGATGTTGGTCTGGCCGGGGCCGGGGGTGGGCTCGGGGAACTCGGCGTACGGGGCGCGGATGTTCTCGAAGACGCTCTCGGGCGGCGGCTCGGGCTCGGCGCGCACCTGGTCGAGGATGGCGCGCACCTCTTCGTCCTGCCGGGCCATGAGGTTGCCGAGCTCGTGGTGCGCGTAGAAGTCGCGCCCCTCGCCGGGGACGCGCTTGAGCACGTCCCGCTCGGTGACGATGCCCTTGGCGATGAGCTCGCCGCCGAACTTGATGATCGGGTCGTCCTGCTTCAGGTCGTAGGTGACGTCGGCCGCAGAAGAGTGGCCGTTGAAGCGCGGGAGGTCGTGCACGTGCATGAAGACCGGCTTGCCGGTCTCCACGATGAAGCGCGCGGCCCGGTAGGTCTTCTCGTAGACGTCGTGGAAGTCCCGCCCGTCCGCCGAGATGAAGTGCAGGCCGAAGCTGTTGGCGTAGGTGCCGAAGTCCTTGATGCCGCGGCCCTCGTGGGGCTGGGTGCTGATCGCCACCCGGTTGTCGGTGACCAGGAAGAGCGTGGGCAGCTCCCAGACCGACGCCGCGTTCATCGCGTCGTGCAGATCGCCCTCGGCGCTGGTGCCGTCCCCGATGATCGCCATCGAGAGCGAGCCGGTGACGCCCTTGACCTTGAACCCCATCGCGTACCCGGCCGCCTTGCCGAGCTGCATGCCCACCGGCGACTGCACGGGGAGGATGCCGAGCTCGGGGATGTCCAGGTGGTAGACCATCTGGCGGCCGCGCGAGATCGTGTCGGTGTCCTTGCTGAACTGCTGCCGGAGCACGTCGAGCGTGAAGGTGTGGTAGCCGCCCAGCCGGGCCCACATCGCGCAGAGCGCGCCGGAGCGGTAGTGCGGGATGAGGCCGAACTTCGCCCGGTCGCACACCTTGTGGAGCGCGAGGGCCGTGGCGGTGCCGTGCACCTCTTCGCCCGGGCCCCAGATCGCGAACTTCACCTCGCCGCGGCTCACGAGGCGCACGATGTGCTCCTCCGTGGAGCGGCTCCGGGTGGCGACCTCGTACGCCGCGATCAGCTCTTCAGCGGTCGGCGCAGGGATGTCCGAGTAGGCGGGGACCTCGAGGGCGGCCATGGGAGCTCCGGGGTGGCCGGCCCGCTAACCCACTGTCGACCGGCTCGCGCCGCGGAGCGTGTCGAGGGGCCGCGGAGCTACGTCGGCCTGCCGCCCGGGCCCGTCGGCGGTCGAGGAGCCGCCGTCCGCGAGAAGGGCGGGGCGGGCGACCGTGGCCGCCGGCTCACTCCTCAGGGCAGGTGAGCACGACGCAGGCGTTGGTGGTCTTTCCTTCCTGGATCTCCAGCCCGTTCATCACGGCCGAACACGTGGTGCTGCCGCGCGTCCACGTCGCTTCGAAGTCCCAGGTGGTGGCGCCGAGCGTCTTCTCCACGAGGCCGTCGCCGTTGGTGTTGCCCGTGGTCTGCACGCCGCCGGTCTCGGAAGGCTCCAGAGAAAAGGCGCGGTAGGCCACGTAGTAGGGGTCGAACATGTCGTCGCTCTGATCGGTGATCACCCGGAGGTGCAGCGAGCCGGAGCCGGCGGAGGCCTCGCTCCCGTCCTCCAGGACGGTCTTGCCCCCGTCGGTGAGCGACTCGCAGAACGGCGGGTCGGCGAGGCCGGTGTCGATGTACGTGGGGCCGCACCCGAGGGCGGACAAGGCGAGGATGGTCAGACGCATGGGGGGATCTTACCGTGGATCGGGGCGGCGTGGTGCTACCTTGCGCGGGTGGACGAGCTCGACGCCATCGCGGACCGGGTGCGCCGCCGAGAATCGGGGGCCCCGCTCGGCCCGTGGACCCTCGAGGTGTACCCGACGCTCGCGTGCAACCTCTCGTGCGGCTTCTGCGACAGCACGGTGCGCCACCAGCGGCCGCGGGGCGAGCTCTCGGCGGCGCGGCTGCTCCGGCTGGTCGACGAAGCGGCGGACCTCGGCGCGCGCCGGCTCATGGTGCTCGGCGGCGGGGAGCCGCTGCTCGCTCCGCATTGTGTCGACGTGATGCGGCGCGGCAAGGCACGCGGGCTCCAGGGCATGCTCACCACGAACGGCACCCTCCTCGGCGCGGAGGTGGCCGCGACCCTGGTGGAGATCGGCTGGGACGAGGTGCACGTGTCGGTGGACGGCGCGCGCCCGCAGACCCACGATCGCCTCCGCGGCCACCCCGGCGCCTTCGCCCGGACGATCCGCAACCTCTGCCGCCTCCGCGGCGCCCGCGATCAGGCCGGGCGCGGCCCGCGGTTGGCGCTCCACACCGTCCTCACCCGCGAGAACGTGGACGAGCTCGCGGCGATCGTCCGGCTCGCCGCGGCGGTGGGCGCCGAGGCCGTCGAGCTCGACGCGCTGGTCGCCTACCGCCCCGAGCAGCGGATCCACGCGCTCGGCGCCGCCGAAGCCGAGCGGCTGCCCGAGCGGCTCCGCGAGGGGCTCGCGGAGGCCGAACGCCTCGGCGTGCGCACGACGTACGCGCGGCTGCTCGACCCTCGGGCGCTGCGGCGCGGGGAGGGGGGCGCGCTCGTCGAAACGGCGGGCGGCGAGGCCCGGAACCCGGAGGGGGGTCTGTCACGCGTCGCTACTGTCGCGACGCAGATGCATGGTGTCGCGACAACTCACGGACGCGTCGTGAGCGGAAGCATGATCGGCATTGCGGCCCCCACCGCCTCCGCCGCCCCCGATCCTCTCAGCGCCGCCCCCTGCCTCAAGGCGTGGCACCACCTCACCGTGCAGGCCGACGGGCGCGTCGCGCCGTGCTGCGTGCTCGCCGGCGAAGGGGGCTCGGTGGCGGAGCGCAGCCTCGCCGAGGTCTGGGGGCTCGATCCGTTCCTTGCGTCCGTGCGCGCGGGCATGCGCGCGGGCCGCCCGCCGGGCCGCTGTGCGGAGTGCAGCGAGAACCTCCTGGCGCACGAACGGGCGATCCGCGCGCGCCTCCCGGAGGTGGCGGCGTGAACGTGAACCTCGAGCTCACCGACCACTGCAACCTCCGCTGCACCATGTGCAGCCAGTCCCTCCGCGACGAAGCGCACGGCGCGCCCCACCGGTTCATGCCGTTCGAGGTTTGGGCTCGCGGCGTGGCCGGGCTGGAGGGGATGACGGACGTCACCCTCTGCCCCCACTGGCTGGGCGAGCCGACGCTCCACCCGGAATTCGACCGTCTCGTGGCGCACGCCTTCGGACAGAACGCCGGAAATCGACTCTTCCGGCACTTCAAGCTCCACACCAACGCGGTGATCCTCCCCGAGGAGCGCGCCCGGCTCCTGGTGGAGCTCGCGTCCCGCGCGGATCAGGCGCCCGACACCTTCCGGGCCGTCCACTTCTCGATCGACGCGTTCTCCGTCCCGACCTACGCCGCGGGGAAGGGCGCCGACCGCCGCGACATCGTGTTCCGCAACGTGGAGCGGTTCCTCCAGCTCCGCGGCGCCGCCCCGCGGCCGGTGGCCCACGTGGCGTTCGTCGTGCAGGACGGCAACGCGGCCGAAGTGTCGGCGTTCGTGGAGCACTGGCGCGACCGGCTGCGCGCCGCGGGGCGCGAGCCGCAGCTCACCGCGGAGTGGCCGGACATGGACCGCGACGCGGTGTACCTCCGCCGCTGGAACACCGGCGACCAGGCCCACGCCGACCGCCTCCACGCCGACGCCTGCCGTGCCGTAGGCCTGCACGCCAGCGCCCGTCCTGCGGGGGCGTTCTGATGCTGCTCCTCCTGGTCGGCTGTACCGAATTCTCGACCCCCGACGGCCCCGAGCGGGTGCGCGGCGCGCTCTGGGTCGACGGTGCCCTGGTCAACGCCGACGGCGCGTTCCTGGTGGTCGCCAACTCGCCGGTGCCCTGCGCAGCGGACGTGGTCCCTGACGATCCGGCCACCGACGCCGACGAGACCGCCAGCGCCCAGGCCTGGTGGAGCGCGCAGCTCCAGTCGGCGCTCACCCGTGAAGGCGCGGCGCTGCTCACCCTCTGGCTCGGGGGCACCGCGGCGGAGGGCGGCGACTTCTCCCTCACCGCCGACGGCTGGATGCGCGACGTTCCCGGCGGCGGCGGCGCGGTGAGCCTGCGGGTGAAGGAGAGCGTGGCGAGCAGCCGCTCGGGGCTCGTCTACGTGAACCAGCCCGTCGACTACTCGCTCGACACCGGCCTGGAAGGCGACGTGAGCGCCGTCGTGGCGGCCGACACGGCGGAGGTCCGCTTCGACGTGGAGGGCTGGTCTGGCGAGGTGGAGCTCGAGCGGTGTGTGAACCCGGCGCTGGCCACGGTGCTCGTGGACCAGCTCGTGGCGATCACCACCCTCGGGTAGCTACTCGTCGTCGAGGGCGGCGAGGGCATCCTCCAGCTCGGCGCTGGTCTTGCGGTCCTTCTCGCGCACGGCGGCCAGGCCGCGCTGCCAGGTGGCGCGGGCGCCGTCGCGATCGCCGGACTCCTTCCGGGCCATGCCGTAGTGGTAGTAGCCGGGGCCGTTGTCGGGGTGGTGCGTGAGCAGCGACTCGAAGACGGAGAAGCTCTCCGCCCACTCGCGGGCCTTGCGCAGCTCCATCGCCAAGGCGTAGAGGCCGAATCGATCCGTGGGCTTTTTGGCGACGTAGTCGCGGGCGGCGGCGAGGCGATCGGACACGGTGGGGCTCCCCGGTGCGGCGTGGCTGGCGCCGGGCCCGCGCAAAAGCTGCGGCGCCGACGCGCGAAGCAAGGTATCCTGACCCGAGATCCGGAGGCGGCGTGTTGAGGTACTCGATTCTGATCCTGCTGGTGGCGTGCGACGGTGGCATCGCCGGTCCCTCCGGTGGTGGGCGCGACACGTCCCCGGTCATCGAGGACGAAGCGGACATCTCGCTGAGCCTCACCGGGATCGACTTCGGCTCGGTCGAGGTTGGAACGACGTACCAGGAGTTCGTCACCATCACCAACCGCGGCACGACGGAGCTGGTGGTCAAGACCATCTCGGTGGAGGCGCCGTTCACCGCCAACCCGCTCACGGTCACCGTGCAGCCGGGCGGCAGCTCGCAGGTCACGGTGAGCGTGGCGGCCACTGACTACTCGGAGTTCAACGCCGATCTGGTCTTCGCGTCTAATGATCCGGACGGCGACGTGTCCATCCCCCTGCACGCGATCGCCATCACCGACGCCGATGGCGACGGTCACGACCGCGTCGAGAGCGGCGGCGACGACTGCTACGACAACCCCGACGCCGACCTCGGTGGCGTCGCGGCCGCCAATATCTACCCGGGCGCGCCCGAGATCTGGTACGACGGGGTCGACGAGAACTGCGACGGCGCCTCCGACTACGATCAGGACGGCGACGGCTGGGAATCCGATGCGTTCAACCCCGATGCTGCCGCCGGTGGTGGCGACTGCCAGGACTCCAACAGCGAGTACTTCCCGGCGGCCGACGACGTCCCCTACGACAACCGGGACACCAACTGCGACGGCGCCGACGACTTCGACTACGACGGCGACGGCTCCCGCTCCGACCAGTACGGCGAAGGCCGCGACTGCGACGACAACGACCCGAACGTGAACCTCACGGCGGACGAGCAGCTCAACGGCAAGGACGACGACTGCGACGGCGAGATCGACACCAGCTGCGACATCTCCACCTCCGAGTACGTGTACGTCGGCAAGGGCAGCTACGACCAGGCCGGCTACGCCGTGGCCCTGGGCGACCTCGACAACGACGGCTACGCCGAAGTCATCGTCGGCGGCCCGTACTACAACGCCGGCTCGGCCTCCGCGAGCGGCCGCGGCATCGTCGGCATCTTCCAGGGCGGCGAGACCCTCCCGGCCTCCCCGGGCGACGTGAGCGACGCCGACCGCACCATCCAGGGCGATGGCGGCACCGACGGCCTCGGCAACTACGTCACCGTGATCGGCGACTTCGACGGCGACGGCGAGAACGACCTCGCGATGTCCGCCATGAACATCAACAGCAACGGCGGCGCCGTCTACATCCTCGGCGGGTCCGACGCCCTCTCGGGCCGCGACACCGGCGACGCGATGTACACGATGTCCGGCACCTCGAGCCAGTACCTCGGCCGCGGCGTGGCCACGATGGCCGACCTCGACGGCGACGGACTGGACGATCTCGCCGCCGCCTTCAGCTCCAGCGGCAACGCGATCGCGTTCACCTACGGCGGCGCGAGCGGCTCGGAGTCTTCGACGGGCGCCGACGCCACCTGGACCGAGACCTCCAGCGGCGAGGGCTTCTACCGCAACGCCCCGGTCGGCTCCGACCTCGACGGCGACGGCTACGACGACCTCCTCTTCGCCGACGGCACGACGGACACCCCGTCCACCGACGCCGGCTCGGTGT
This sequence comes from uncultured Pseudomonadota bacterium, assembly GCA_903921785.1. Taxonomy (GTDB): domain Bacteria; phylum Myxococcota_A; class UBA796; order UBA796; family SXON01; genus SXON01. The sequence continues at coordinate 3,616 of CAIXRH010000058.1, read as the reverse complement.
GGGTCGTGTGGGGCCAGCCCGGGCGCTACAGCGGCACCCAGGCGTTCACCTCCTTCGCCACCACCATCGGCACCGGCGCGTCCTCCTCCGACGGCTTCGGCACCCTCGCCCAGACCGGCGGCGACATGACCGGCGACGGCGTGGACGAAGTATGGGTCTACGAGAACGACACGGCGATCTACGCCTTCGCCGGCGGCGCCTACCTCCGCGGCGTGCACCTCGACACCGCGAGCGCGCTGGTCACGTACGAGTGGGAAGGCAGCTACACCGCCGCGCTCATGCGCCGCGGTGGCGACTTCTCGGGCGACGGCGTCGACGACATGTTCGTCGGCTTCGAGGACACCGGCACCGGCGCGTTCCTCTGGCTGAAGTCGGAGCTCACCGGCAGCGGCTGGGCCAGCAAGACCGACTACGGCGGCTACGCTTCCGGCACGTCGGACAACGCCAATGGCTACCTCGCCTACGGCATGGCCCCCCTCGGCGGCGACATCAACGGCGACGGCAAGGCCGACTACGTGGTCGGCGACCCGCAGAAGGAGTCCGCCGCCTCCACGCCGACCAAGGAAGGCGAAGCCTACGTGCTCTTCAACGAGCACATGTAGGAGCAGGCGGTCCTCGCGCTGCTGGGGCAGGGTCCCCGGCGGCCGCGGGATCGTCTCCGCGGCCAGGACGTGGGGGGCGTTACGGGGGGCCAGCGGCCCCCCGTCCCAAGATCAACCAGGTTCTCCCTGGCGAATCTCGCGCGTGATCAGGACTCTTCTTCCTGCTCGGCGTCGAACATCGCCTCGGCGGCGGCCTGCACGCGGGCGAGGAGCGCCTCGTCCTCCACGGCTTCGAACGACTCGGCGCCGTCCTCGTCCATCGTGTAGGAGTACACGTAGACACTGGTGGATTCGGACTCTTCGTCCATCTCGTCGACCGGGCAGAGCAGCGCGAACTGCTCCTCGTCGAGCTCGACGAGGCCGAGCCAGAAGTGGTCGACTTCGGTGCCATCCGCGTCGATCAGGGTGACGATGTCATCGCCCTCTTCGTGCTCGTGGTCGCAGTTTTCGTCGTGCTCGTGGGCGTGATCGTGGTCGTTTTCGTCGCCGGCCATGGTCTTCTCGGGTGTCCGGGGGGGCTAACTCCCTCTCGCCGCCCCGGCGCCCTCCGCGCGACGATCGATGCGTGATCGACGCCTCCCAGCCACGGTCGCCCCGTGACCGCGTCGGTTACCTTCCGCGGCCGGAGCCGCCCCATGCGCATCCTCATCGTCGACAAGCTCGCCCCCTTCGTGTCTGGCCGCCTGCAAGACCTCGGCGCCACCGTCACGGTGGACACCTCGGCCAAGGACGCCGCCCTCACCGCCAAGATCGCCGAGCTCGACCCGGAGGTGCTCATCGTGCGGAGCACCAAGGTCACCGCGGCAGACGTGGCGGCCGGCAAACACCTCGCGCTGATCATCCGGGCGGGCGCCGGGGTGAACACGATCGACCTCCCGGCGGCGTCTGGCAAGGGCGTCTACGTCACCAACTGCCCCGGCAAGAACGCCGTGGCCGTGGCCGAGCTCGCCATCGGCCACCTCATCAATTGCGACCGGCGCATCAGCGACAACGTCGCCGCGCTCCGCGCCGGCAAGTGGGACAAGAAGACCTTCGGCGTGGCCCGCGGGCTCCGCGGTCGCACCCTCGCCATCATCGGCGCCGGGCAGATCGGCCGCGAAGTTGCGATCCGGGCCAAGGCGCTGGGCATGAACCTCGTCGCCTGGGGCCGCACCTTCTCGGACGCGGACGCCGCGGCCCTCGGCGTCACCGACGCCGCCACGATCGAGGCGGCGGTCGCGGGGGCGGATGCCGTGAGCGTTCACCTCGCGCTGGTGAAGGAGACGCGCGGGCGCATCGGCGAGGGCGTCTTCGCCGCGATGAAGCCCGGCGCCACGTTCATCAACACCGCCCGTGCCGAGGTGGTCGACAACGACGCGCTCCTCGCCGCCGTGCGGGAGAAGAAGCTCCGGGTTGGTACGGATGTGTTCCCCGAAGAGCCCACCGCCGCCCAGGCCACGTACAGCCACCCGCTCGTCGCCGAGCCCACGGTGTACGGCACCCACCATATCGGCGCGAGCACGGATGAGGCCGAGGAGGCCGTCGGCGAGGAGTGTGTGCGGATCGTGGGCGCCTACAGGGACGGCGCGCAGATCCCCAACTGCGTGAACCTCGCGGTGCGCACCCACGCCGATCACCAGCTCGTCGTCCGCCACGCCGACCGTGTCGGCGTGCTCGCCCACGTGCTCGGCATCCTGCGCGAAGAGAACATCAACGTGCAGGACATGCAGAACATCATCTTCTCCGGCGGCGGCGCGGCCTGCGCGCGCATCGCCGTGAAGGGCGCGGTCTCCGCCGAGGCCCTCTCCCGCATCCAGTCCGACCCCAACATCTACGCGGCGTCCTGCGTCGCGATCACGGAGTAGTCCATGGCCCGTCTGCACAACTTCTCGGCCGGCCCGGCCGTGCTCCCTGTCTCCGTCGTGGAAGAGCTCCGCGACAACCTGCTCGATCTCAACGGCTCCGGCATCGGGCTCATGGAGATCAGCCACCGCAGCAAGACCTACCAGGCGGTGGTCGACAGCGCGGTGGCCCGGGTGAAGCGCACCCTCGGCGTCCCCGACGACTACACCGTGCTCTTCCTCCAGGGCGGCGCTTCGCTGCAGTTCTACATGACGGCGCTCAACCTGCTCCGTCCCGGCGAGGAGGCCGACTACCTCGTGACCGGCACCTGGGCGCAGAAGGCGCTCAAGGAAGCCAAGCGCGTGGGCGCGGCCAAGGGCATCTGGGACGACGCGCCGAACAACTTCAAGCGCGTGCCCCAGAACGGCGAGTACACCGTGCGGGAGAACGCGGTGTACCTGCACTACACCAGCAACAACACCATCTACGGCACCGAGTACCACCACCTGCCCGACGCGCAGGGGCACCACCTCATCGCCGACCTGAGCTCCGACATCGCCGGCGTGCCGGTGAACATCGCCGCGCACGACCTCATCTACGCGGGCGCGCAGAAGAACCTCGGTCCGAGCGGCGTGACCCTGGTCATCCTCTCGCCCTGGGCGATGTCGCGCGTGCCGGAAGGCCTGCCCGCGATGCTCGACTACAAGGTGCACGCGAAGGACGGGTCGATGTACAACACGCCGAACTGCGTGGGCATCTACGTGCTGGAGCGGGTCTTCGCCTGGATGGAGGCCAATGGTGGCGTGGCCGGCGCCACGGCCCGCAACGCCAAGAAGGCGGGCACGCTCTACACCGAGCTCGACCGCACCCCGTTCTGGCGCCCGCACGCCGCCCTGGACAGCCGCTCGGTGATGAACGTCACCTGGCGCCTCCCCAGCGAAGAGCTGGAGGAGAAGTTCGTGAAGGAGGCGAAGGCCGCCACGCTCGACGGCCTGAAGGGCCACCGCTCCGTCGGCGGCATCCGCGCGAGCATGTACAACGCGCTGGAGCAGGGCAGCGTCGACGCGCTGGTGAGCTTCATGCAGGAGTTCGAGCGGAAGAACGGGTAGTCCCGGCGGGCGGCTCCGGGCGGCGCACACGAACGCGCCGTCCGGGGAAGCCCCGGGGATGACGGCGGCCGCCCGGCCCGAGGC
>CAIXRH010000057.1 GCA_903921785.1 uncultured Pseudomonadota bacterium | reverse complement strand
GTGGGGAGCGGCGGGCAGCGCCCGCCGCGGGACCCAAAAACGAATCGGGCCCGCCCAAAGGCGAGCCCGACAGTTTGGTGCGGAGGAGGGGACTTGAACCCCTACGGGTGTTACCCCACTAGGTCCTGAGCCTAGCGCGTCTGCCATTCCGCCACCCCCGCGGATGGCGCCTGTCGTTTACTCCCCGGGCGGCCGGTCGTCAAGGTGCCAGACCTCCCAGTGGCGCGCGCCGTAGGTGAGGACGGCGTCGCGGGCGAGCAGCGCGCGGAGCTGCTCCGCCGGTTCGGTGAACTGGCGGCGGAAGTCGCCTTCGGGGAGGAACGTGTAGGACTTGCGGAGGAACCGGACTTCTCCGACGAGCAGCCAGCGGACGCCCTGGGCGCGGAGGGCGCGGATCGAGGCGTCGCCGTGCTGCGCGAGCCACTGGCGGGTCGGGGTGTGGTCTTCGACGGAGCCGAGCACCTGCGGCTGCTGCACGTAGTACCCCTGCCATGCGAACAGGAGCGCCACCCGCTCGGTCGGCGGCGCGTGGTCCCGGAGCCACGCAACGGCGCCCCAGCCCGGCACCTCCCGCGCGCGCCACGCCTCCCGATCCTCCAGCCCGGCCACGGCGGGCCACTGCTCCTCCGCTTCGTCGACCAGCGGGGCCACATTGTCGGGTAGCGACATCAAAAGTAGGGCAAACGTGAACATCCGACCTGCGCTCGCCGCCCCGAGCAAGACGGCCACCCCGGCGAGCGGGAGGAGGAACCGCAGCACCTGCGCGGTGCTCCCCCAGGCGACGAAGCCGACGAGGAGCACCAGGAGGAGCGCGCGGGCGTCGCGGTTTCGCCGAGCCCCCCACAGGGCGCCGAGGCCGAGCCCCAGCCAGCCCCACGAGAGGCGGCCGAGGAACGCGAACGTGGCGATCCGCGACTTGAAGAGCACGTTGAGCGGGAGGAGGAGCGCGTCCGTCCAGGTGTGGCCGACGCCGTACTTCTCCGCGTACATGAAGCGGAAGCCCTCGATCGCAGGCCAGCCGGCGTACGGAAAGAGCGGGTGCAGACCCGAAACAGCGTTGCGGACCCACCACGGCGCGAGGCACGCGAGGCCTGCCGCGGCCGCCGTGACGAACGCCCGGGCTCGCGCGCCTTCTGCGCGCGCGAGCAGCACGAGGCCGCCCGCCGCCGCCGCCGGGAGCGCGGTGTACTTGGCCGCCACCGCCAGCCCGAGGAAGAGCCCAACGGCGGTGGCCTCCGCGCCCAACGCCGCTTCGACGCCCAGGAGCAGCCACAACGCCGCGGGGACGTCGTTGTAGGCGAGCCCGGCTTCGTGCACGAAGGTGTACGACCCGGCGAGCACGACCGCCGCGAGGAGCCCGCGGCCGGCCCCAAACCGGGCATCTCCCAGCTCGGACGCGCCGAAGAGCAGGGCGCCCGCGAGGCCAAGGTGCCACAGCCGCGCGGCCTCTGCGCCGCCGAGCGCGTACAGGCTCGCGAGCGTAGTGTGGACGAGCTGCGGCCGCGAGCCGTCGGGGGTGTCAAACCCACCCAGCAGCGCTCCGCCCTCGGCGATCCGCCGCGCGAGGTTGAGGTGTTGGTAGAGCTCGTCGGTGTCGGTCGGTGGCGCCAACGCCGCGATGAACGCCGGGAGGAGAAGCAGCGGGAGGAGTGCGGACGCCCAGCCTCCGGACGGCCGGGGCCGCGGCACCGCTGGACGGAGGAGCCAGCCGCCGCCGAGGAGGAGGAGGATCGTGGCGGCGGCCAGGATGCCCATCGCGCCGAAAGCGGCCGCCGCGGACGCGAGCGCCGCGTGCATCGCCACGCCGACACCCAGGGCAAACAACCACCCGGCGGGACCCGAGAGCAGCCGCGGCGCGAGGCGGTGGAGCAGCGCAGCGCCTCCGCCCGTCGCGGCGAAGAGCGCCGCGGTGGCCACCAGGAGCGGGAGCAGAACGCTCATCGGCCGGCCGCCGAGGTCGACAGGTTCGAGCCCCAAAACGCGCACACGCGGCGCTCCCGCAAAGCGAGAGGCCGCGTGAACGTTGGCCGCGCCGGGCGCCGCCCCGAGGCCACTACGGCCCGGTGTCCTCGACGCCGCAGCAGCTGACGTTGAGCGACACGGTGTCGGTCGTGGTCTCGCCGGTGCAGTCGGTGACCTGGAGCTCGAACTGGTACTCGGTGTCGTCGCAGACGCCGGGCTCCGTCGGGGCCGCCTTCTTCAAGGTGACCGAGGTGGTGAGCGAGGTGTCGTCGGCGATGGTGGCGCTGGTGCTCTTCGCGACCCACTTGACCGTGTAGGGATCGGAGTCCGGGTCGCTGGCGCGGGCATCCGCGCCGAGGGTGACGGTCTGGTCGGAGCAGTCGTCGCAGTCGTACTCGTAGCCGGAGAGCGTGCAGGTGGCGTTGCCGCCGGCGATGGAGACGTCGGAGCCCGCGTCGGCCACCGGCTTGCTGTTGCTACGGCGCTCGGCGGCGGTGAGCGTGATGAGGTCCGGAGTGGACCAGTTCTGCCCGTCGTACACCGCGCAGGAGAGCACGTAGGTGCCAGCCTGATCCGCCCAGAAGGTCGGCTTGTCGGCGCTCACGGAGGAGAACGCCGTCTTGTCCGTGGCGACGGAGTTCGCCGGCTTGGCCTGGAGGACCCACAGGTAGGTCAGCTTGTCGCCGTCGGGGTCGGCCGAGCCGGAGCAGTCGAGCTTGATCGAGGTGCAGTCTTCGACCGCCTGGTCGGGGCCGGCGTTCGCGGTGGGCGCGCCGTCCTGGCCGGTGGCGGTGATGACCGCGGCGTCGGCGATCGAGGAGGCGAGGCCGTTGTTCACGACCAGGTTCACCGTGTAGTTGCCGCGGGCATCCGGGGTGAAGGTCGGGGCCGAGGTGTCGGGCGCGGTGAGCGACGAGAGCGTGGAGGCCGTGGGCTTGTCGACCAAGGTCCAGCTGTAGGTGAGCGCGCGGCCCTGCGGATCGAAGGACTTGGTGCCATCGAGCGTGACCACGGTGCCGGTGGGCGAGGAGGCGTCCTTGCCCGCGTTGGCCACCGGGAGGTTCTCGGGAGCGGTGATCGTGACGACCACGCTGTCCGCCTCGGAGTCGACCTTGCCGTCGTTGACCACCAGCTGCACGACGTAGGTGCCCACCCGGTCGGCCGTGAACTGCGGCGAGGACGCGGTGGTGGTCTGGTTGTCGGTGAAGGGCTTCTCCTTGTCCGGCAGGCCCGAGCCGTCCGGAACCCGGTAGAAGCTCCACTTGTAGGAGATCGTGTCCCCATCCGGGTCGGCGCTGCCGGTGCCATTGAGCTGCACGGCCGTGTCGGCGGTCTGGGTGATCGCGGCGCCGGCGTCGGCGATCGGCGCGTGATTGTTGGTGACCACCGGAGTGGCCGAGTCGGTGGGCGCGGTCGTGCCGCAGCCGACGAGCGCGAGGAGGGCGGAGAAAGCGAAGAAGGTGCGCATCCGAGCTCCTAGTACGAACCAGTGCAGGTGTAGGTCACGGTGACCTGATCGGTGTCGGACTCCGAGCAGTCGCTCACCGTGAGGTCCACCGTCCAGGTCTTGGTGATGGTGGTGTTGTAGGTCGCGGCGAAGGCCGGGGTCACCGCCTCGGTCGTGACGCTGGAGGGTGCGGAGAGCGCGAGCTCGCCGGTGGACTCCGTCCAGTAGAAGTCGAGCTCGTCCCCATCCACCTCGTCGACGGAAGCGGACCCGTCGAGCGTGACCTTGTCGGACGGGCAGTCGTCGCAGGTCCAGGTGTAGGAGGCGGTGGCGCAGTCGGGCTCGTTGTCGATCGTCTGATCGTCGCCGGCGTTGGACACCGGGCGGGAGTTCAGGGTCGGGTCGACGAAGGTGTAGGTGACCACGTCCGGCGCGGAGAACTGCGTGCCGTCGTGCACCTGGAGCTGGAAGGTGTAGTCGCCCGGGACGTCCCAGTGGAAGTACGGGGCGGCCTGGTTCGGGTCGTCCGCGAAGTCGCCGGTGGAGCCCCCCGGCTTGGAGAGCACGGTCCACGCGTAGGAGAGCGAGTCGCCATCCGGATCGTAGCTGCCCCAGCCGTCGAGGTGGAAGTCGGGCGGGGTGCAGGGGGAGAGCTCGGTGGTCTGCCCGGCGTCGGCCACGGGGGCGGCGTTGTCGGACGCCACGTCGATCGAGCAGTAGTCGGGCTCGGAGTAGTTCTCACCGTCGGAGACGACGAGGCTCACCACGTAGGTGCCCGCGCAGTCGGGAACGGCGCTGGCGAGCTGCTGGTCGCCGTTGAACACGTCGCCCGAGCCGAGGGAAGAGCAGTCCGGGTGGCTGGAGAGCGTCCACTGGTAGGTGAGCTCCGCGCCTTCCGGGTCCTTGGAGGCGGAGCCATCCAGATCGACCCGCTCGCCCACGATGGCGGTCTTGTTGTTGCCGCAGTCGGCCACCGGCTTGTCGTTGCCCGAGCCGACCGTGATCACCGCGAGCTCCGTGGAGCTCTTGTTGCCCTGATCGTCGATCAGGTAGAGCGAAACCACGTAATCACCGACCACATCGGGGGTGAAGTACATGTTCGCCGGGTCGGTGATGTTCAGGCTCGACACGTCGAGCGAAGAGTCGACCGGCGCCGAGTCGAGCGACCAAGCGTAGTCGAACGTGACCTTGCCGCACGGGGTGGCGGTGGCGGGGACCACCACGGTGTCGCCGAGCGTGGCAGTCTGGTTCGCGAGCGGCTCCAGCGAGGGGGCGGTGCACGTCTCCTGCGGGACGGAGTCGACCTGCTGGTCGGACGTGTCGCACCCAGCCAGCGCCAGGAAAGCGAGCGCCGGGAAGAGGCGGAGGGCGGAGGAGGTGGTCATGCAGGGCACTCCGGAGCGCTGGACGCGACGAGCGAAGCGTGTGAGTCGAGGGGTGGTGCAGCGTACGCAATCAGATGGGCCATCGTCAACAGCAATTGACACAGCACCCCGAAGGCGGACGATGGAGGATGTGGGTGGAGCAGGGATCGCCAACTAACCGTTCTTGGGCGCTCGTCACGGTGGCGGCTGCACTTCTCAGCCCTGCCGCACGCGCCGACTCGTGGCGGATCGGCGCTCCCGACCTGGTACGAATTCCTTCAGGTTCAACGATCCAGGTAGCGACGGAGGGGGGGTACACCGCGGGGCTGGTGCCCGAGTTCCGCTCCGGCTCCCGCGATCGGGGGAGGGTCGGGGTGGCGGCGGAGGCGTGGTGGCTGCGCGGGGTGCGGGTGTCGGCGGAGTGGGGCTGGCTCTGGGATTCCGCGCCTGCCCTGAGCGTGAACGGCCCGGGGGACGTGCGCCTGGGCACCGCCGTGCGGGCCGCGAGCCTCGGCGACCTCTCCTTCGGCCTCGGCTGGGGCGTGAAGCTCCCCGACGCCACCAACGAGAACGAGCTCGGCACGGACGAGACCGACGTGCTCTTCGGCGCCTGGGCGGGCTGGGCCCGTGGGCCGTGGGCGGCCAGCGCGGCCGCGGGCCTGGGCGTGTACGGCAACCCGCTGCGCTTCGCCAACCAGGACGACGTGCCGCTGCTCCGCGCCGATCTGGCCTGGTCGCCCGGCCCGCTCGCGGGTCGGCTCTTCGTGAACGCCGACCTCGCGACCGCCCGCAACCCCGCCCGCGTCGAGGTCGGCGGCGCGATTCGCTACGGCGAGGCGTGGTTCGCCGAGCTCGAAGGTGCGGGCGGGCTCACGCCGGCGGCGGCCGACGGCCGCGTCACCCTGCGTCTTGGCGGACGGTTCGCACTTCCCACGCCGGGTGTCGGTGAATAGCGTTCGCCCGCCCCGAGACGAGCCCATGGCCTGGTACGACTTCATCACTCCCAACAGCATCCCCAAGCACGCGCGCCGCGTGCAGGAGCGGGATGCCCAGGCCGAGGACCGGATGGCCTCCGCCAACTGGCTGGCGGACCAGAACACGCCGGAGTCGCTGCTCGCGATGTGCCGTCGGTTCGATCTGCAGCTCGAGAACCAGATGAAGGACCGCGACGAGAAGGAGGCCGTGGTGGAGCTGCTGGTGAGCAAGGGACCCGCGGGCGCCACTGCGGCCCGGGCCCACGCCGCGCGGTCGCCGAACTTCCAGCACTCGCTCCGCGCCCTGGAGGCGATCGAGGGGGCGAGCGCGGGCACGTCGTTGCTCCTCGACATCCTCGCCCACGAGACGGTGGACAACGAGTTCAAGCCCGAGAAGAAGCGCACCCTGTTGCTCAAGCTGGCCGAGCACAAGGACGCGCGCATCGTCGCCGCGGCCACGCCCTTCTTGTTGGACTACGACGAAGGCGTGCGCCACGCCGCGGTCGAGGCCCTCGCCGGCCAGGACGGCGACGAGAGCCGCGCCCCGCTCGACGGCGCGTTGAAGCTCCAGCGGGAGGAGTCCACCCGCGTGCGCGGGCGCCTCGCGGAAATCTTCGCGACCCGTCGGTGGGCGATCGAGGACGACGGCTGGTTCGCCGCCCACATCCCGGGTGGGTACCAGTACGTGGACGGGCGTCTGGTTCAGGAGAGGTAGCCGCCGCGGCGCCGGGCACCGGAGCGCCGACCGTTCCGGCCGGGCACCTCGGCGCCACCCGCGCCGCTCATCAACCCCGACGTCCGTTCAGCCGAGGCGCCCCGCGATCGCCGCCCACGGCTCCTTGAGCGCGTCGCCCACCCGCCGCGCGAGGCGGGTGTCGGACGTCGACGACGTGACGCGTCCTTCCCAGGAGATCGCCGGTCCGTCGGGGAGCGGGGTCGCTTGCGCGAGCCCGAAGCGCCGCGCGCGCTCCGCCGCGATTGGCGCGAGGGCGCCGGCCGTCTCCCGGCTGGCGACGACCTCCAGGCCCGGCCGCGCCACCTCGGGCCGCCAGAGGAGGCCGCTTGTGTGGAGGATCACCCGGTCCGCAGCGGGGATCAGCGCGTCGAGGACGCGCGAAAGCTCGGGGTGAAGCAGCGGTTCCCCGCGCCAGCGCAGGCGCAGCACCCCCGGACGCACCCCCGCCTCCCGCATTGCCCCGAGGATCGCCGCGGCGGCCTCCGCCCCGAGGAAGCCCCGTCCGAAGTCGAGGTACCGATGATCCCGTAGCTCCTCCAGCCGTTCGGGATGTTCCACCAGCGCATCGAAAGGCACGGGAGACTTCGCGAAGAGTCGTCGCAGCCCCGAGGATGCAGGATCGTCCGGGACGTCGGAGAGCTCCAAGGTGAGCGGGACCTCCATCGTGCGCAGGCGGCGCGCGGTGAGCGCGCGGGCGGCGCGGCCGAGCCCGTCGGATCGGGCAGAGACCCCAGCAACTGCGGCGCGTCCCAGCTCCCCAATCACGGGAACGATCGCATCACTCTCCCGACGCAGGTAGCAGTTCTGGATGCACGGGGTGGTGCACGCTTTCACCACCGCGCGGCGCTCGCGCAGGGCCGCGCTGTCCCAGAGCTGCCGGAGCGTGGACTCGCGGACAGAGCCGAACCGGCCCGCCAGGAAGTCGAGCTTGCCGTCGCACATGATGACGCCGCCGTCGGCGTTGACGTAGAGCTCCTTCCAGCCAGCCCAACAGGGCGCGTCGAGCGGGCGGAGCCCCTCGCGGTAGTACCGAGGCACGAGTCGGAGGTCCTCCGGCGTGTTGAGCACCAGCGGCTCACCGGCGAGGGCCTCCACGACCCGCTCGAGCTCGGGGAGGGACGCGGCGTCGAACCACATTCCTCCGACGGTGTCGTCCTCCCGGCTGCGGAAGAGGTTCAGGACCTGCACCCCGTCGAACCCCAGCTCGCCGAGCTCGTGGACGAAGTCCAGGAAAGAAGACAGGTTCTTCCGGTGGAGGATGGTGTTGGCGCACACCTTCCGTCGCGGGTTCCCCGCCGCCTCGTCGGCCTCGCGCAAGGCGCGGTAACCGGCCATCGTGCGCGTCCACGTCCCCTCCCCGCGCACCTCGTCGTGGGGCCCCTCGGGCCCGTCGAGGCTCACGTTCACGTGGAGCTTCTCCACCGGCACCTTCGCGATCCGCGCGGCCCGCTCCGGGCGGATCAGCGTGCCGTTCGTCGTGAGGGTGGTGTGCATGTCCCGCCGCGAGGCGTGGAGGAGGATCTCCTCCAGGTCGGGCCGGATGAACGGCTCGCCCCCGAGCGGGTTGAACACCCGCACGCCCCAATCTGCAGCTTGATCGATGAGATCGAGCACCTCGCCCGTGCTCAGCTCCGGGCTGTCGTAGCAGGTGGTGCACATCACGCAGCGGAGGTTGCACCGCAGCGTGAGGTTGACCGTGAGCCAGTCCGGGGGCGCAAAGCTCCGCCCCGTGGCGCGCGACGCCCACTGGCGGACGTCGCGGAGGAGGGTCGGGACCGGCCGGGGCACGCCGAGAGCTTAGCGCGGAGGCGCGCTACTCCAACGCCTCGCGCACCGCCTCGGCGGGCTCGCCTACACAGGTGACCCAGAGCTGGTGCACCGCGCGGGTGGCGGCGACGTGGAGGAGCCGGCGATGGTGGGGCCGCGTGGTCCACACCCCGAGGCTCGCGTCCAGGATGACGACATAGTCGAATTCCAGGCCCTTGACCTGGGCGACGTCCACGCAGTCGACCCCGGGGGCGAAGGCGAAGGTCTGGTCCTCCACCAGCCGGAGCCCGGCGAGCTCCATCCGCTCCAGCCCCTCGTAGTACAGCCGGGCCGTGGCTTCGTTCAGCGCGATGAGCGCGACGGAGGCGTTGGGCTCGGTGTCCATGAGCGCGCGCAGGGCGTGCCCGAGCGCGTCCACGCAGGCGCCGTGCTCCGGGAACGTGAGCACCTCCACCGGCGGACCGTCCCGGGTGGTGGCGGGCGCGTTGTCGTCCTCCGCCAGCGGGCCGAGGACCATCCGGGCGAACGACGCGATCGGCGCCGTGGAGCGGTAGCTGATGCGCAGGGTGCTCAGCTCGGTGGAGACGATGCCGAGGCCCTGAAGGAGGTCCTGCCACCGCAGGCTCCCCCCCTTCTCCGCGATGTGCTGCTGGGTGTCGCCCGCCAGGGTGACGCACTGGTACTTGTCGCACATGCCGATGAGCACGGCGATCTCCATCGGGGAGAAGTCCTGGGCTTCATCCACCGCGATGTGGGCAAAGCGGATGTGTCCACCCTCCTTCGCCTTGAACGGACCGACGCGGAGCTGGTAGGCCCGCAGCAGGATCGCGTCGTCCTCTTCGTCGAGCCAGGGCTCGGCCTGACGGTCGCCCTCGGAGCGGGCGGCGAGCTGGGCCTGCTGGTTGCGCGCCCACTTCACGACGATCTGCACCTCCTCGGGGGTGACGCCGGAAAGGCGGCCGAGGAGCGCGCTGTCGCCGACGAGGGCCTTCCAGTCGTCGATGGCGCTCGACGGCGTGGGCGGGGCCGTGCGGCGGGCGATGAGCGTGTTGAGCAGCGCCGGGAGCTCCGGGTGCAGCTTCACGCGCGCCACCGCGCTGGGGGTGTTGGCGTTGTCGTGCCCGGGGAGCCCCGGGAAGTGGCGCTTGACCATGGTGCGCGAGAGGTCCCACCACGTGGACACCCCGACTCCGACGACGCCGAGCGACGGCAAGACCTTGGAGATGTAGTCGCGGAGCGCCTTCCCCCAGACGATGACGCCCATCTTGTGGGGCGCGAACCGGCCGGGGTTCTGGTAGGCGAGCCAGGCGATGCGGTGCAGGGCGACGGTGGTCTTCCCCGAGCCGGCGCCGCCGCGGATGATCACCGGACCGCTGTCGGCCCGGCTGATGAGCTCGAACTGCGCGGGGTCGATGAGCGCGGCGATGTCGGGCAGGTGTTTGTCCTGCCGCAGCGCCTTCCCTTTGGAGAAGCTGCTGCCCGCTGCGCCCCGCTTGAGCCCCGGCCGCGCCGCCAGCTTCGGGGCTTCCACGGTGATGATGCTCCAGCCGGAGGCGTCGCGCATGAAGCTGCCCTGCGGGCTGGTGATCCGGTCGAGCGCGGCCTCGCGGATCGTGACCGATCGCCGCGCCATCACGGTACCCTCGACGGTGCGTACCCCGAGGTCTTCTTCGTAGTCGTCGCCTTCTTCGTAGCGATAGTAGATGCGGGAGATCGGCGCGTGACGCCAGTCGACGATGCGGAGGCCGTCTTCGAGGCAGGTGGCTTTGCCGAGGAGCACGTCGAACGTGCGGCCGTCGCTGCGGAGGCGCATGTGGGCGAAGTACGGGCTCTGGGGATCGGGGCGCTCGGTCGGCCGCCCGCGACGGAGCTGCTCCAAAAGCCGGATCAGGTGCTCATACTGCTGTTCGTAGGCGCTCTTGTCGTCGGACTTGCCGCCGCGGATCTGCTCCTGGATGTGCACGAGCTCATCGAGGATCTCGGCTTCGGAGGCGTAGGTTCGACCGGCCGCGCGGCGGAGGCGCTCGGTGGCGTCCTCCAACAGCTTGAGCTCCTCGGCCACGATGGGGGGGGGCGAAGACATCCCCGCGCGCTAACCCAGCGGCGGAGTCGGCGGCGGAGCGGGCGGCTCGACAGCGGCGCCGAGTTGAGCCAAACTGCGGCTCCCCCTGGAGTGCCCATGCTGCTGGCCGCGCTGTTCGCCTGCGCCGAACCCACCGACACCGCCGCGCCCGGCGCCGACGAGCCCGAGCTTCATGGCCGCGTCGACCACACCTGGGACCGCGACGTGCTCTACCTCTGGGGCACCCGCGAGGAGATCGGCTACGCCGAAGGCAGCCTCTACTGCGACAAGGTCGGCCCGTTGTTCCGGGACTACCTGCTCGACGGGCTGGTCGCGGAGCACAGCGACTACGACTACGGGGTGATCCGTGCGGTGGTGACCTCCGGCGTGGAGTACGACGAAGGCGACCTGCGCGAGATCACGGCGATGTACCAGGGGATGGTGGACCACTGCTCGGTGGAGCAGCTCACCGTGGAGACGCCGAACCTGGAGCCGGCTGCCGACGGCAAGCGGATGATCGAGCTCGAAGACCTGCTCTTCGCCAACGCCGTGGCCGACTACGGCTGCTCCTCGTTCACCGTGTGGGGCGCCGCGTCCGCGACGGGCGACACCATCCACGGTCGCAACTTCGACTGGGCGACCGACGACAAAGGCGCGTTCTTGGAGAACCACCTCGTGAAGGTGTACCGCTCCGAAGAGGAGGGCGGCGCCGAGTGGGCCTCGGTGTTCGTGCCGGGCATGTCCGGCTGCATCTCTTGCGTCACCGAGGAGGGCGTGGCGCTCACGATGCACAACGTCGGCGGCCTCGACCCGCAGTACCACACCGGGATCTCGCCGCGGATGCTCGCGGCGCGCGCCGCCGTGGCCGCCACCTGGAAGGCGGACGATGTGGTGGTCGCCGCGGAGGAGGCGCTGGAGCCCCGACGGCAGTTGGAGGGCAACAACCTCCACCTCTCGTTCCCGATGGCCCGCGGAAACGGCATCGGCGGGGTGGTCTTCGAATACGACGGCGGAGAGTCCCCCGACGGGCAGGTGACCGTACGCTACCCCGGCGACGACCCCGACCTCGCGGTCCCCGACGCGATCGTGGCCACCAACCACTATATGCTTCGGCAGACGCCCGACACCTCCGGCGACTCCTTCGACCGCGTCTCGAAGCTCCACGCGGGCGTGCTCGCCGACGCGGACGGGGGCGGCGTAGACGACCTCGGCGGCCTCGACCTGCTCCACAGCGTCGAGCGCGACCACGACGGCGTCACCGTACACTCGGTGCTCATCGACAGCGCCAACCGCTCGCTCCAGGTGTTCGTGGCCGATGATCCCGCCACCGCGGCCCCGGACTCGGCCAGCGTCACCTACGATCTCGACCAGCTGTTCGCCGGGCTGCCGGAGGAGTAGGGCGGAGCAGGGCGCCCTTGCCCGTCTTCGTTCCTTCGTTTTTCAGGGATGCCGGGTCCGGACCCACGACGATCTTCGGGTCGCTCCCGCTCCCCCGAGGGCGTGGCTCGGCACAGGGACGCCAGGCGGGCGTACTCGGCCGCGGGCGCCCCTACTCCTCCTCGTGCGCCATCCCCAGCTTCTCCAGCCGGTACCGCATCTGCCGGAAGTTGATCCCCAAGAGCTTCGCGGCCTGGGTGCGGTTGCCGTTCGTCGCGGCGAGCGCCTTCTCCACGTAACGACGCTCGACAGCCACGAGGCGAGCTTCAAGATCGATCCCTTCGTTCGGGAACGGCTCATCGTCCGCTTCGTCCGGCGCCGCGGGGAGACCGCCCTGGACCCGCTCGGGCAAGGACGCGGCGGTGAGCACCGCGCCGGCTTCGAGGGCCACGGCGCGCTCGATCACGTTCTGGAGCTCGCGGACGTTGCCGGGAAACCGGTATCCGCGGAGCAGACGCTGCGCTTCGGGCGTGACCCCGTGGATCGTCTTGCCGTACTCCTTGGCAAACTTGTCCACGAAGTGCTGGGTGAGCTCCTTGATGTCCTCCGCCCGATCCCGGAGCGGCGGCATGTCCACCTGCACCACGTTGAGGCGGTAGTAGAGGTCTTCCCGGAACCGGCCGGCCTTCACCTCGGCGGCGAGGTCGCGGTTGGTGGCGGCGACGACGCGCACGTCCACCGCGGCTTCGTCGGAGGCGCCCACGGCGCTCACCCGCTTCTCGGCGAGCGCGCGGAGCACCTTCACCTGCGCGGCCAGCGGCATCTCGCCGATCTCGTCGAGGAACAAGGTGCCGCCGTCGGCCGCCTGGAAGTAGCCTTCTTTGTCCCGCAGCGCGCCGGTGAACGAGCCCTTGCGGTGGCCGAAGAGCTCGCTCTCCACCAGCTGCTCGGGGATGGCGCCGCAGTTCACCGCGATGAACGGGCCGCGCGCCCGATCGCTGCCGAAGTGGATCGCCCGGGCGAGCAGCTCCTTGCCGGTGCCGGACTCGCCGCAGATGAGGCAGTTGATGCGCGTGCCCATCACCCGGCGCACGAGGTTGTAGACCTCCTGCATCCGCGGCGACGAACCCACGATCTGGCCGAGCTGGTACCGGGAGCCGAGCTCGGCGTGGAGGCGGACGTTCTCCTCCTCCAGATGGCGCATCGTGAGCGCCTTCTTCACCAGGAGCCGGAGCTCGTCGTTCTGGAAGGGCTTCGCGACGTAGTCGAACGCGCCCTCCTTCATCGCCGCCACCGCCGTGGCCGCGCTGCCGTAGGCGGTGACCAGGATGACCGGGATCTCCCGGCCGATCTCCGCGGCCCGTACGCGCACCCGCCGGAGCACCTCCAGCCCGTCGATGCCGGGCATCGTCAGGTCGGTGATCACCACGTCGGGCGTCCACTGGGCGAAGACCCGGAGCCCGGCTTCGCCGCTCGGCGCGTCACGGAGCTCGTGGCCGTCGCGGGCGAGCACGGTCACCAGGATCTCCCGGAGGGTGGGCTCGTCGTCGATGACCAGGACTCGGCTCATGCGGCCCCCAGCGGGAGGTGGATCGTGAACGCGGTGCCCACTCCGGGGGTGGAGTCTACGCCGATCGTGCCGCCATGGGCGCGCACGAGCTGGTCGACCACCGCGAGGCCGAGGCCGGTGCCCCCCGCCCGACGGGTGTAGAACGGGTCGAAGATCTTGGGGAGCTCTTCGGGCGGCATGCCGATCCCGTGGTCGCGCACCCGCAGCAGCACGCCGGGCCCTTCGGCGCGCACCGTGAGCTCCACGACGCCGCCCTCGGGCATCGACTGGGCGGCGTTGATGACGAGGTTCCAGAGGACCTGGCGGAGGCGGTCGGGGTCGACCGAGGCCTGCACCGGGGCGAGGTCCAGCTCCATCCGTACGCGGCCGACGAAGCGCGGGTCTTCGGCGAAGGCCTCCGCGACCATCCGGGCGAGGCCCGCCACGTCGAGCTCCATCGTGCGGAGGTCCGTCGCGCGAGAGGCCTGGAGGAAGTCTTCGACGAGGCGGCCGAGGCGCTCCGCTTCGCCGAGCGCGAGGTCCACCTGGCGGGAGGGGCGATCCTCCCGGAGCAGCTGGAGCACCGCCGTGATCGACGCGAGCGGATTGCGGATCTCGTGGGCGAGCCCCGCCGAGAGGCGCCCGACCGCGACCAACCGCTCGTCCCGCTGAGCGCGCTCGCGCATCTCCCAGAGGTCGGTCACGTCCTCGATGACCACCACCCGCCCCTGGTCCGGCAGCGACGCCTGACTGCACACCAGCCGGCGTTGGTCCGCCGTGAGCTCCTCCCACGCGCGGTGGTGGATCGCCCCGGCAAACACCTCGGAGATCCGCCGACCGACGATGTCGCCGAGCAGGAGGCGCGCCGACGGGTTCACCTCGGTGATGCGGTCGGACAGGTCGGCGATGATCACCCCGGCCCGCACCCGCTCCACGACCGTCTCGGACGCCACGCGCTGCGCCCGCAGCTCCTGTCCTGTGCGCTCCAGGGACTCCGCGAGCTGCCCGACCAGCAGCGCCACCAGGAAGAACGAGAGGATGCGGAAGCCGATCTCCCAGTAGGCGAGGAGCGGATCGGCCTCGGGGTCGCCCCAGCCGAACCACACCGCCAGGAGCCCCGCGGCCGACATGGCAGCGACGATGAGGGCGCCGGTGCGGCGGAGCAGGAACGCCCCCGCCGCGATCACCGGGAAGTACAGGTACACCAACAGCGAATTCGCCCCGCCGGTGACCGCGGAGAGCGCGGACGCTCCCGCCACGTCCAAGGCGAACATCGCGTAGAGGAACGGCTCCCCGGGGTGCCGCGCCCGCGTCCACGCGGCGCTCGCCACCAGGAGCACGAGCTGGAGGGTGATGAGCCGGAAGAACAGGTGGGTGTCGTCGGCCAACGCCCACCCGCCGGACGCCACGCCCGCGATGGTGACGCCCAACAAGCCGACGGCGATGAACAGCCGGGCGACGTTGTAGCGCTGGATCCGCTCGGTCACTGCTCGACCATCCGCGCGGCGCGGCCGCCCTCGGCGCGCCTCAGTTGATGTTGCCCGCCATCTCGAAGATCGGCATGTACATGGCGATGACCAGTCCGCCGACGACGATGCCGAGGAACGCCATGATGAGCGGCTCCATGGCGCCGGTCAGGGCTTCCACCGCGGCGTCC
This sequence comes from uncultured Pseudomonadota bacterium, assembly GCA_903921785.1. Lineage (GTDB taxonomy): Bacteria > Myxococcota_A > UBA796 > UBA796 > SXON01 > SXON01. The sequence goes on along the minus strand of CAIXRH010000057.1, from coordinate 7,444 downwards.
ACCTCGTCGTCGTAGAAGTCGGCGATCTTGCCGAGCATCACGTCGAGCGCGCCGGTGGCCTCGCCGACGCCCACCATCTGGCAGACCATCGACGGGAAGACCTTGGACTCCAAAAGCGGCTCGGCGATCGTACGGCCTTCGGAGATACTCCGACTCGCGGCCTGGATCGCGTCCTCGATCACCACGTTGCCCGCGGTCTTCGAGCAGATGTCGAGCGCCTCGAGGATCGGCACGCCGGAGCTGAGCATCGTGGAGAGCGTACGGCAGAAGCGCGCCACGCCCACCTTCACGATGATGTCGCCGAAGATGGGCAGCTTCAAGAGCGACGAGTGGAACATGAACTTGCCACGCTTGGTGGCTGTGAACCGCTGGAACGCGAACCAGAGCAGCACCGCAGCCACGATGCAGTAGCCGATGTTGGCGGTGAGCCACTTCGACAGCGCGATGACGAACTGCGTCGGCGCGGGGAGCGCCGCGCCGAAGCCGGCGAACATGTCCTCGAACTGCGGCACGACCTTGGTGAGGAGCACCGCGATGACGATGACCGCGACGCCCACGACGATGACCGGGTAGGTCATCGCGCCCTTCACCTGGCGGATCAGCTTCTGGTTCTTCTCCAGGTAGGCCGCGAGGCGGTTCATGATCGTGTCGAGCATGCCGCCGACCTCGCCCGCCGCCACGAGGTTGACGTAGAGGTCGTCGAACGTGTCGGGGTAGGTCTTCAGCGCCTCGGCGAAGGTGTTGCCCGACTCGACCTTCTCCTTGATGACCTTGAGCTGATCACGCATCGTCGGGTTCTCCGACTGCTGCGAGAGGATGTCGAGGCACTGCACCAGCGGCAGACCGGAGTCGATCATCGTGGCGAACTGCCGCGAGAAGATCACCATGTCCCGCAGCTTCACGCGCGGCTTGAGGAACGCCGGCGTGGGGATCTTGATCTGGATGTCGAGCGCGGACTTGGACTCGGTGACCGAGGTGGCGTTGATCCGCCGTTCACGCAGCTTGGTGCGCGCCGAGGCCTGGTCGGGGGCGTCGATCTTCCCACGCAGGATCTCTCCCTGCGCGGATTTGCCCTCGTATGCGAAGACGGCCATGCCCTGAGCTCCACTCCGACAGGTCATCGTACCAGAACGGAGCGCGGAGCGAAAGGGACGCGGTGCGGGAGGGACGGTCCGTGACCCGCCGGGCGGGGCTCGTCCCGTCCGCGCGGATGCAATAGCTGCCCGGCGGATGAGCATCCTCGACCGGGTCCGCCGCGCCGCTCCCCCCGCGCTGTTCGCGCGTGGGGCGTTGTACGCGCGGGAAGGTGGCGTGGCGCGCGCCGCCCGCGACCGGTTCGCGGTGCGCATCCCCGGCCGCGCCGAGGGCGTGGAGGTGTGGCTCGACGGGGAAGATTGGGAGTGCACCTGCGGCGCCGAGGTCGGCGCGTGCGCGCACGTGGCGGCGGTCGCGGTGGCGCTCGACGAAGGGCGGGTGACCGCCGCGCCCAGCGGCGGCGTGGGGGTCCGCTACCGGCTTCGGCGCGATCCCTCGGGCGTGATCATCGATCGCGAGGTCCCGGACGGCGCCCCGCGTCGCGCGGAGGACACCGAGCTCAACCGCATCCTCGCCGGGCAGTGGGGCCGCCCCAACCTGCTCCGTGGCCTCGCCCAAACGGCGCTGGGCCCGCTCAAGGGGCTCGACGTCACGCTCGACGGCGCACCGGTGAAGTGTGACCCGGCGCCCGTCTTCCCGATGGTCGTGGTGCAGGACGAGGGCGACGGGTGGCGCGTGCGGCTGGTCCGGCGCCCCGGCATCGACGAGGCGTTCGTGAACGGCGTGCTCCGCATGGGAGACACGTTGCGCCCGATCGGGGACGCGCCGATCGACCTCGGGCTGAAACAACGCCTGGTGCAAGGCGTCGTTTTCGGGCCGAAGGAGGCGGGGAAGTTGGTCACCGAGTTCCTGCCCCAGCTCGGCAAGCTGGTGGAGATCGAGCTGCGCACGGTGAAGCTGCCGATGGCCCGGAAGGACCCGCCGCGGCTGTCGTGGGACGTGCAGGCCGACGGCACCTTGCTTCGCGCCCTCGCCCGCATCGTCTACGGGGACCCGCCGTACGCCCGCGTGGAGCACGGCGAGCTCCGCCGGTTGGACGCCCGGACTGTCCCCACCCGCGACGTGGACGCCGAACGTCGGCTCCTCGACACCGGCGTGCCCATCGGGGTGCCGGTGGAGCGCGAAGGGTTCGCGGCGGTGCATTGGGCGGCGGCGCTGCCGCCGGCGGCGCGCGAGGCGGTGCTGGCGAAGGCGCCCGCGTTCCGGCTGGTGCGCGGGGGCGCCGACCCCGAGGTGTCGGTGGTGGCGCGGGGGGAAGGGTTTTCGGTGGCCGGCGGCGGCGAGATGGACCCACGGGCGCTCGTTCAGGCGTGGCGCGACCGCGCGCCGCTGGTTCCGCTGCTCGGGGGCGGGTGGCGGCCGGTGCCCCAGGCCTGGCTGGAGCGCCACGGAGCGGTGCTCGCCGAGCTGCTCGACGCCGAGGACGAAGGCGGCGGAAAGCTGCAACGGCACCAGGCCGGGCTCGCGCTGGAGGCGCTGGAGCAGCTGGGCGTGACGCCTCCGCCCGGCCTCGCCGCCCTGCGCGCGCTCACCGGCGACTTCACCTCGATCCCCGAAGCGCCGTTGCCCACTGGCTTCGTGGGGAACCTCCGCCCCTACCAGCAGCGCGGCGTGGACTGGATCACGTGGCTGCGCTCGGTGGGGATGGGCGGCATCCTCGCGGACGACATGGGGCTCGGGAAGACCGTGCAGTGCCTCGCGTCGTTGGGGAAGGGGCGGCACCTCGTGGTCGCCCCGACCAGCGTCATCGGCAACTGGGCGCGCGAAGCGGCGCGTTTCCGGCCGGACCTCCGGGTCAACGTGTTCTACGGCCCTCGTCGCGAGCTCGACCCCAAGGCGGACCTCGTGATCACCAGCTGGGCGCTCCTCCGCCTGGACGCCGAGCGGCTCTCCGAACGGTGGACCACGGTCCTCTTCGACGAAGCGCAGGCGATCAAGAACCCCGAGTCGCAGACGGCGCAGGCGGCGCGGGATGTGCAGGCCGAGCTGCGGCTCTGCGTCACGGGTACGCCGGTCGAGAATCGGCTGGAGGAGCTCTGGTCGGGCATGCACGTGGCGAACCCGGGCCTGCTCGGCTCGCGGCGTTCGTTCCGCGAGAGGTTCTCCGGCCCGATCGAAGACGGCAGCCGCACCGCCAGGGACACGCTGCGCCGCCGCATCCGGCCCTTCATCCTGCGCCGCAACAAGGTGGACGTGGCGCCCGAGCTGCCCTCGCGCACCGACGTGGTGCTGCGCTGCACACTGAGCGAGCGCGAACGTTCGTTGTACGACACGGTGCGGAGCCTCTCCTCCGCGGAAGCCCGGAACATGCTCTCCGGGGGGAAGGGCTGGCTGCAGGTCCTGGAGGTGCTCCTGCGGATGCGGCAGGCGGCGTGCCACCCGGGGCTGCTCCCGGGCGGCGACCGGCTGGGAGGCTCGGCCAAGCTGGAGTTGTTGCAGGAGACGCTCGACGAGGTGGTCGCGGAGGGGCACCGGGTGCTCATCTTCTCGCAGTGGACGAGCATGCTTGACCTCGTGGAGCCCGCGCTGCGGGAATCGGGCTGGGACTTCTGCCGGCTCGACGGCGCCACGCGGGACCGGGAGGCGGAGATCGCCCGCTTCTCCAAGGAGGACGGGCCGCCCATCTTCCTGCTCTCGCTCAAGGCGGGCGGCACCGGCCTCAACCTCACGGCCGCCGACTACGTCATCCACCTGGATCCCTGGTGGAATCCCGCGGTCGAGGACCAGGCGACGGACCGCGCGCACCGCATCGGCCAGACCCGCCCCGTCGTGTCGGTGCGCCTGGTGGCGGAGGACACCGTGGAGGAGCGGATCCTCAGCTTGCAGGACCGGAAGCGGGACCTGGTCCGGGCGGCGCTCGACGAGGATGCGCTGGCGAAGGCGCTCAGCTCCGAGGAGCTGGCCGAGCTGTTTGCGTAGGGCAAAGGGCACAGGTCTGCCCTGCCCTCCCGGCCCTCCTCAACCCTCGCGAGCCAAGACCCGCGTCGGCGCGGCGCCGCCGCTGCACCCCGCCATTCTCACGCCGATGGCCCCTCGACCGCCGACGCCGGCCGGGGGGAAGGGCGGTGCCGCCGGCTCCAGCCCCTCGACAGCGCTGTAGACTGCGCCCATGTCGCGGACCCCGCTCCTGCTCACCCTGGCCGCCGCCGCGTGCGGCACCGACGCCGATTCTGCCGACGGCCCCCGCCCGTGGAGCTACCCCCTCGACGACACGCTCCGCCTCACGGACGGGCAGGTCGTCGCCACCCACAACAGCTATCACCTCCAGCCGGAGAGCTCGCTCGAGGACTGGGCGTATTCGATGCCGACGCTCCGCGAGCAGCTCGGCCTCGGCGTACGAGGCTTCGAGCTGGACTTTCACCAGGAGGCCGGCGGCTTCCCGGTGTACCACGTGGTCGCGCTCGACGACCAGAGCACGTGCCCCGACCTGGATGCGTGCCTCGGGGAGCTCGCGGCCTGGTCCGCCGACAACCCCGGGCACTTCCCGCTCTTCGTGCAGCTCGAGCCGAAGGACGACGCCGGCGGCGACCCGATCACCGACTGGGACGGCCTCGACGACACCCTCCGAAACGCCGGCCCGCCCGTGTTCACCCCCGCCGACCTCCGCGGCGATCACACCACCCTGGCCGAGGCGGTGGCCGCGGATGGGTGGCCGACGCTCGGCGCGCTCCGCGGCCACGTGATCTTCGGGATGGACGACGACGGCGAGCACCGCGATGCCTACCGGGCCCGCGGCGAAGGCGTGATCTTCATGGACTCCGCGCCCGGCGATCCCGACGCCGCCTTCGCCGTGGTCAACGATCCCGCCGACCCCGCGCTCCCCGCCCTCCTCGCGGCCCACTTCCTCACGCGCGTCTTCGCGGACTCGGCGACGGACGAGCCCTCACTGCGACCTGCGCTCCGCGACGCAGCCGTGGCCTCCGGCGCCCACCACCTCTCTACGGACTTCCCACAAGGCGACGGGACGGAGCCCGCCTTCGTGCTCCCCGACGGCGCCCCCGTGCGCTGCGCGCCGCTGACGGCGCCCTCGGCCTGCACGCCCGAAGCGCTGGAGGACCCGGCGTTCATCGTGCCGTGAGGCGGTCGGTCGGGAACCTGCCCGCCCGAACGCTCCATCCTTCTCGCCCCAGGCGTTACCTCGGGGCCCATGAACCCATCACGACGGGTGTGATGCTCGCCCTCGCGGCTGGCGTTCATCGCACCAGTGCTGCTCGCCCTGGGCCTGCGTGCGACGAGCGGCACCGGCGCGTCCTGGGCTCTGCACGCACGGGCTCGGTCTTCGCGGTGGCTCCGTTCCTCGGCGCGCTGGTCGCGCTCGCCCACGACCATCCGCACCGGCACGACGACGGACATCACGACGACCACCCGCATCACGGGTAGGTGCCGGCGGGCGCGGGTCGCCGCGCTTCAGATAGTCTCGCGGCGTGGGCGTCTTGACCTTCAGCATCAACGCGACCCTCGACGGCTGCCTCGATCACCAGGAGGAGATCGCCGACGACGAGACCCACGACTTCTTCACCCGCCTCATGGACGCAGGCGGGGCGATGCTCGGGGCCGCGTCACCTACGAGAGGATGGAGAGCTACTGGCCGGCGGTCGCCCGGGGCGAGGTGGAGGCGCCGCCCGCCGGTGTCCTCCTCGGGAGCGGCGAGCTCGCCATCGAGCTGGACCGGCTCGGGCTGATCGACGAGTACCGTTTCCTCGTCCACCCCCGGATCGCGGGCCACGGCCCCACCCTCTACGCGGGCGGCCTGCCGAGCACCCGGCGGCTCGAGCTGATCTCGGCGAAACCCCTCCGCAACGGCGCCGTCGCCATGCATTACCGGCTCGGGTCCTGACTCCCCGGCCGGGTGAAGGGCGCTATCGTGCCGCCCGCCGCCGGTTGTGGTCGTGCCGCATCTGGAGGAGTTCGACGAGGAGCGCGAACCCCATCGGCAGGTAGATGTAGGCCTTTGGAACGTGTGCCCCCAGCCCCTCCATGACCAACGTGACGCCGATCGTGACGAGGAACGAGAGCGCGAGGATCTTGAGCGCCGCGTGCCGCTGCACGAAGGAGGCGATCGTCCCCGCGAACGCGAGCACAAGCGCGAACGAGAGGAGCACGGCGGCGTAGATCACGATGAGGTTGTCGGTGAGCCCCACCGCCGTGATGACCGAGTCGATGGAGAAAACAAGGTCCAGCGCGAGGATCTGGACGATCGCCGCCGGGACGGTCATCTGCACGCCGCCGCCGCCCGCCTCGTCCGAGGAGCGCTCGACCACATGGTGGATCTCCTTCACCGCCTTGAACAGGAGGAAGCCGCCGCCGCCGATGAGGATGACGCCCTTCCAGGACAAGGGCCCGAGGACCGGCTCCGACAGCTTCACCACCCAGGACGCACCCAGCAGCAGGAGGCAGCGGAGGCCGAGCGCGAGGCCCAGCCCCAGCCGCCGCGCCCCCGCGCGACGCTCGGGCGGCAGCCGATCCGTGATGATGGAGATGAGCAGGATGTTGTCGATCCCGAGCACCAGCTCGAGGCCGACAAGCAGGGCGAAGGTCGCGATGAGGCTTGGGTCCATGCATGCTCTCCTATGTTCAGAACGGCCAAGGGGCCGGGAGCTGGCGGTCGCTCCGATCCTCCCCTGGAGCGGAGGGCGGGCCAACGGAGTCGGTGATCCCCGTGGAATCGTTCACGATGACGGTGAGCGCGCCACGATGGACGGTGATGCGCACCCGCCCGACCGTCGGCCACGGCTCCCCGTCGACCTGCGCCGGAATTTCGGGCTCCCCGAGTCGACCCGCCAGCTCGATCTCGAATTGCGCGGCCCGAACCACGGAAGCGCCGGTGTCGCCGTCCATCCACTCGCGGAGCGGGTTGCCATCCAGATTGACCAGCGCAAGGGTGGCCCACTCGTCCATCCCGTGGATGGGCAGCAGCTCCATCTGGCCGTCGTCATGGCGACTCGTAGGGTCGATGACCCACGCCCGCGCGTAGATCCGCGTGTTGTTGACGATCAAGTCGTGGAGGTCCTCGTAGAGCACGGTCCCGTGTGCGGTCGTGACCCGCGCGGCGAAGCGGTGGTCCTCGAAATAGGAGGCGACGAGGGCCCGAACGGCGGCGCCCGCGTAGACGAGCTCTCCCTGGTAGAGCTCCCGCAGGAACGTCGTGCGCTCCACCGCCGCCTTGTCCTCGAAGCGGAACTGGAGGGCACGGGCAGAGAAGCCGAATCCGATCGAGTCGAACGCCCAGACCTCCTTCAACGGGACTCCGTCGGTGTCCCACGCGGTGAGTCTGGCGCCGTCCATCCGCGTCGTTCGACCGGCGGCGATGCAGGCCGCGGCCGCGCGGAGATCCTCCAGCGGGAGGCCC
>CAIXRH010000056.1 GCA_903921785.1 uncultured Pseudomonadota bacterium | reverse complement strand
TGGGTCACTGGGGTGCGGTCGAGGAAGAAGGCCGGACCCTCCACGGCGCGCACGAGCACCATCCCCTCGGGCGCGCGCCGGAGCTGCGGACGCGGCGGCGCGGGGGCGACGGGCAGGGGCGCTTCGACCTTCGCCGTGCCCGGCGGCGCCGGCTCGTAGCGCTCCCGGTTCGGCAGGGGCGTGGGGGCGTCCTTCACCGGCTTGTGCGCCTTGCCTGCGGTGACGGCGACCGGCTTTGGGGTGGGCGCCGCCTCCGGCGCGGGGGGCGGGGCCACCAGCACGCTGGCCGTGGGGGTCGCGACGACGACGGCCGCGGCGGGCTTTGGCGTCGCCGGCATCACGATCGCCGCGGCGCGGGCCGGTTCCGGCCGATCCGTGAGCACCGTCGGGGGCAGGCCGCGGAGCAGCCGGGCGGGCGCCTCCCCGACCTCGATCAGCGTTCCCGGGTCGGTGAGCTCGGGCTCCTCCGCCTCGTCGGGGACGAGCGCGACCGCCATCACCTCCTCTGGGCGCGCGGCGCTCGGAGGGAGCGGCAGGGCGACGGCCGGCCGGGGCGCGGCGTCGGAGGAGTCGGCCCAGGGCGGGCGCCGGCGCGGCCGGCCGCCGGTGGAGTCGCCGATCCGGCGGATTCGCGCGAGCGTCTCCCTCGCTTCGGCGGCGGTGGCGACGCCGCCCTCGGCGATCGCCTTGAGCGCGCGAGTGAGCGCCGGCGGGAGGTTCACCGGGGGAGAGGCCCAGTCTGCGGGGAATTGGTGGTGGGCGAGGCCAGCGAGGAGCTCGCCCGCGGCGCGGACCTCGTCCACCGGGGCGGCGGTGGGCACCGCGAGCGGGAAACCGTCGACGATGACGCCGCCCTCGGGGTCGACGAGCACGGACTCGGGCTGCAGATCGCCGTGGACAACGCCGTGTTCATGCGCCCAGGCCAGCGCATCGAGCAGCTCGACCCCGAGCTCCACGACCCGCTGGGGCCGGAGGGTGGTGTCGGCGGCGAGCTCGAGGAGGTCCCGGCCGGAGGGTGCATCGACCACCAGCACGTCGAGCGAACCGTGGGGCTGGAGGCTGTGGATCCGCACCAGATGGGGGTGGCTCAGGCGGACGAGCTGGCGTGCGCGATTCCGCACCGGATCGCCGCCCGGAGGCAGCGGCACCAACCGCACCGCTCGGTCCAGCACCCGGTCGCGACCGAGGAGGGGGCGCCCGGCCTCCAGCCGCCCCACGAACTCCCAGCGATCTCCCAGGATGGAGGCGGATCCCGGGAGGGGCGCGACCTCACCTGCTCCCGGCTCCGAGGCCCGTGGCCAGAGGTTACGCAGGAACGAGAGCGGTTCACCGGGTCGGGACAAGGGTCACCTGTCAACGGGGTAGTGCCGATCGCAAGCGGCGTGCCAACCCCCACGATCGGCCTGCTTTGGACTTTTTTGCTTCTTGGGGCGCCGAGGAAGACCGCTCACGACGCGCCGTGGGTGGGTTTTCCCACATCGGTCATGTGTCTTCACGAACGTTTTTGTCAGCGGGCGTGGGTTTCGCCCGGTTCTCTGAGTGGCCCGAGATTTGCTTCATGGCGCAAGACGTCCCCTTCTCCGGAGTGTGCATGGCCAACGCCCCTCAGCTCTTCGCCCTCGTGAAAGACGAGGTCCCCGGTTACAACGGTGCCGCCATCGGCAACCTCGACGGTACCGGGTTTGAGGCCGATCAGTGCGATCTCGCCTCGGTGGGCGCCGACCTCGCGGCGATGGCGCGCTCCTGGCACCAGACGTGGAAGGACCTCGGCGGTGCCGTGGACTTTGGCAGCAACGACGACCTGCTGATCAGCGCGAGCAAGGGGTACCTGCTCATCAAGGTGTCGCACGACCGGCAGCGGTTCATCGCGGTGGCGCTCCACGCCAACGGCAACATCGGCTACCTCCGCTTCCGCATGCGCGAGTACCTCCGTCGGGCGAACGCGTAGGAGCCCCCATGAACCACCTCGACCAACTCCGGGGCGTCCGCGACCCCGCGCCCGGCCCGGTGCCGCTCTACAGCTCCCCTGAGCACACGGTCTACTGGATCGGCTGCCAGGAAGACTCGCCGTTTCGCTGCAACGTCTACCTGATCATCGACGGGGACATGCACATCCTGTTCGATCCGGGCAGCAAGATGCACCACTTCCCGCAGGTCTTCGAGCGGGTCTCCCAGGTGTGTCCGCCCGAGTCGATCACCCACGTCGTCCTGCACCACCAGGACCCCGACGTGTGCGACTCGATCCCCGACTGGCTGGCCATCGCCAAGAACGCCACGCTGGTGTGCACGCCCCGCTGTCGCGTGCTCCTCCCGTACTATGGGTTCTCCGCGGACGTCCCCTGGCTCGACGTGTCGCCGAACGACAACACGCTCCTGGAGCTGCCAAGCGGGAAGGTGCTCAACTTCATCACCTCACCGTTCCTGCACTTCCCCGAAGCCTGCGTCACCTTCGACGAGACCAGCGGCTTCCTCCTCTCCAGCGACATCGGCGCGGCCATCGAGCACGACTGGCGCATCGTGGTGGACGACTGGGACACCCACTGGAAGGCGATGGTGCCGTTCCACGTGTTCTACATGGCCTCGAACCGGGCGATGCAGGGGTTCCTCCACAAGATCGAGCCCTACCCGATCGAGGCGATCCTCCCGCAGCACGGCAGCGTCATCCCCAAGATCCACGTGAAGACGGCGATGGCGCGGCTCAAGGAGCTCCCCTGCGGGATCGACCTGCTCTACCCCGCCTCCAACATCGAGCAGGCGCTACAGGCGCTCTCGCGCTGAAGGAAGGGAGAAGGCGGGGGTTCCCCCTCTCGGCCCTCCTCCACCGTCGCGAGCCACGACAAGCGTCGGCGCCCGCCGCCGGGCGTTGGCGCTCAGTCGTCGCCCGCGCCCCGATCGCGGAGCTTCGCGCTGCGCGTACGCTTCGCGGTGAGGCGGCGCTCCTTGGAGCCGCGGGTCGGCTTCGTCGCCCGTCGCGGCGCCGCCACCACCCGCGCGGCCCGGACCATCGCCGCGAGGCGCTCCCGGGCGCGCTCCCGGTTCACGAGCTGGCTGCGTTCGTCGGAGACGGAGACCATCACGTCGCCGTCGAGGGTGAGCTTGGGGCCGAGGCGCTCCAGCAGCCGGGCGCGGGCCTCTTCGCCCAGGGCGGCGCTGGTGCGCACATTCCACCGCAAGGTGACGCGGCTGTCGGTGGTGTTCACGCCCTGGCCTCCCGGCCCGCCCGAACGGGAGGTGCTCACCCGCAACTCCACGCCGGGGATGGTCAGCCGCGCATCGACGGGGAGGTCCGCTTCCACGGGGGCGTATTGACCCGGCGGCGGGCGGGGCGCCACGTCGGCCTCCGCGCCCGCCCCGCCATTCTCGCCGACAGCGGCTCCTCGACCGCCGTGGCCGGCCGGGGGGCAGGGCGGTGGCGCGCCTGCAGCCCCTCGACACCCTCGTCGTCCCGATCCGAAGGTCAGGGTTCGACGCCCAGCGACGCCCAGAGCTCGTCCCACTCGCGCTTGCTCAGGCCGCTGCCTTCCTGGGCGACCGGCTCGCCGCGCAGGCGCTTGCCCACCGCCGCCAAAGCCGGCTTCGACATCGTGACCGCGCCGAGGCGGTAGTCCTCGAAGGCCTCCCACGCCACCGGCACCCAGTCCTCCACGAAGCTGGCCATCGCGTCCGCGAAGACCCGGATCTCGTATTGGGCGTGGGCGTCCATGCGCAGGGCGAGGAAGTGCAGGAGGTTGTGGAGGTCGATCTTCCAGTACCACTCGGTGTAGTAGTTCACCGGCAGGACGGCGCGAGCCAGCTCCCGGGCCAGCCCTTCGCCCTCGATGAGCCCCTCGTAGTCCGCGTAGGCCTGCCGGCTGGCGCGCTCGATGGTGCCGCGCACGCGCTCGGCCTGGGCGTCGTCGAGCGGGTCGCCGCGGCCCTGCTTGTTGTTCGTGGACTGCTTCGCCAGCTCGTGCGGCTCGGGGAGGTAGAACTCGTCGGTGAAGACCGAGTAGCGGCCGCTGATCTCGTTGACGTTGGCGGTGCGGTGGCGGATCCATTGCCGGGCCACGAAGATGGGCAGCTTGATGTGGAACTTGATCTCGCACATCTCGAACGGCGTCGTGTGGCGGTGGCGCATGAGGTAGCGCACGAGCTGCCGATCCTCGGAGGTCTTGCGGGTGCCGGCGCCGTACGAGACGCGCGCCGCCTGCACGATGGCGGCGTCCCCCCCGAAGTAGTCCACCACGCGCACGAACCCGTGGTCGAGGCAGCGGACCGGCTGGCTCAGCCGCGCCTCCAGGGCGGGCACGGTGACGCGGAGGGTGGGCGAGGTCTCGGCCGGATCGTCGGTGGACATGGCCGAACGACTAACCCGGAGCGCCGCTGCGCCGTCGTTGTGCGTTCCCGACTGCGGCGGCGGTGGGACACAGGGCCCGCCGCGGGTGATAGACTCGCCGCCTCCCACAGAGCTCGATGCCGATCCGTCCGCCGAACCTCGACGACCGCCGCTACGAGGACATCCTCCGCGAAGCCCGGGCGCTGATCCCCCAGTACACGCCGGAGTGGACCAACCTCTCCGACGCGGACCCGGGGATGACGCTGGTCCAGCTCTTCGCGTGGATGACCGAGATGGTGATCTTCCGGCTCAACCAGGTGCCGGACAAGACGTACATCCACTTCCTCAACTTCATCGGGGAGGATCGCCGTCCCGCGCGTCCGGCGAGCGCGCCGATCACCCTCGCGTTGCGCCTGGAGGGCGGCATCGAGCTCCCGCCGTTCGCGCGCTGCGCCACCCGCCAGCGGGAAGACAGCACGGCGGTGGACTTCGTCACGGTGGATGGCCTCTCGGTCCATGGTTCGACCATCCGGCGGGTGATGGCGGTGCGCGGCGGGCAGCGCCCGGCCGTACGGGAGATTCCCTACACCTACCTCCGGGACAACCCGAGCGCGCTGCTCTTCGCCGGCGGCCGCGGGGTGGACCTCTTCGACCTCGACCCCACCGACTACGGCCCCGACGCCTACACCCCCGACCAGTTCCTCTACGTCAGCCACGACGACCTGCGGATCATGGACGTGGAGGACGACGGGGAGCGCCCCATCGGCCGCCTCCGCGTGCGCCGCGACACCCCGGATGGCGACAACCTCAGCGTCGCGTCGTTCTTCCAGTGGGAGTACCCCACCTCGGAGGGCTGGGTGCCCATCGGCACCGACGCCGACCCGGAGGACAGCCTCGGGCTGCCCGAGCAGACGCTCGTCACCGCGCTCCCCGGCCTGGCGCAGCTCACCACCCTCGGCAGCACCTCCTCGTTCCCCCTCCCCGAGCCCGTCTCGGCCGCGAAGTGGTGGATCCGCGGGCGGCTGGACTACGAACGGTGGCTCGCCAGCCGCATGCTCCAGGACCTGGAGATCACCTGGCGGGATGATCGCGGCGGCGAAGAGCGGCCGATCAACAACTGGGAAGTGCGCGCCACCGGCCGCACGCTCGAGTATTTCCTCCAGGACGTGCCCCCGATCCGCGGCGGCTGGGTGATCCGCTTCGCCCTGGTGGACCGCGGCGTCCCCGCCGGGCGTAACGGCTACCTGCCGCGGTACCGCTGGTCCTACCGCCGCGGCGAAGGTTGGGAGGAGGTGCCCCGCGAGCGGGTGCGCACCGAGGGCACCGTGGTGCTCATCACCGGCCCGCTCACGGACATGGCAACCGACGGGTACAACCTCCGCGCCGAGCGCATCGAGACGGTATTCCTCCAGGGCTTCATCCCGGAGCTGGAGCTCGGCCTCACCTGGGTGCGCCCGATCGAGCTGGCGATGTTCACCGGCGACGATCCCCGGCGACTGGAGCCGATGCTGGTGGACGAGGGCCCGTGGTCCCCGTTCCAGATCGCCACCATGATGCCGCCGACCATCGGGCGAAAGTGGTACATCGGCAGCGATCTCTTCGAGAACCGCAAGCAGGAGCCGGTCGTCGTGGAGATCGACGTGGCGTTCGAGATGAACGGCACCGCCATCCCCGAGCCGACGGACCTGTACCTCCTCCAGCTCACCTACCGGGCCGAGGACAACTGGCGCGTGGTGTGGTCGGAAGACAAACTCTTCTCGAGCTTCACCTTCGCCCACCTCGACGGGAACTTCGTGGAGACGGTGCCCGGGCAGAAGGGCAACCCGAAGACCACCGGCCCCCGCACGATCCGCGTGGTGCTCGACCCCAAGCAGCAGCTCAAGGGCCTCGCCCGGCACGAGATCAACGACCGGGAGACCACCTGGCTCCGGTTTGAGCTGGTGAAGTCCTCCCTCACCGGGCAGGACGAGAAGAAGCAGCAGCACCCGATCGTGCCGAGGATCCTCGCGGTCCGCCTCGGCGTCGAGTCCGCCGTGGGCGCGAAGACGTACGACCAGCCGCTCCCCGGCCCGCGCATGGTGCAGGTCGACGATCGGGCCGAGAACCCCCGCCTCACCCGCGCCATCACCCGCGCCGTCGGGCGCCTCGGCGAGTTCTACCCCTTCTTCCCCTTCGTGGAGATCCGGGACGAGAACCAGGCGCTCTACCTTCAGTTCGACAAGCCGCTCCCCCGCGGTCGCCGTCACGTCGTGCACGTGCGCACCCGAGGCGAGGCCTTCCTCCCCGAGGGCGTGGAGGTGCAGTGGGAGATGCTCGAAGCCCAGCAGTTCGGCCGGTTCCTCTGGCGGCGCCTGCACGGCAGCGGCGAGGGCGTGCAGCGCCCCTACCAGCTCTCCAACACCGGCACCCTGGAGTTCCCGCTCCCTGACCCGCCGCCGGTGGGCCCCGAGGGCTTCTGGCTCCGCGCCCGCTTCACGCTCCCCGCCGGGATGACGCTCGACCGCCTCCCGCAGATGCCCCCGATCACCCACGTGCTGCTCAACACGGTGGACGTGGTGAACCTCGTGACGGTGCGCACCGAGCGGTTCTCCGGCCTCGGCGTGCCGAACCAGGTGGTGCAGCTCCGCAACGCGCCGATCTTCCTCCACGACCTGGAGCACGAGCGCAAGCTCTTCGTGCGCCCCGAACACTTCCCCGACATCGTGGTGTACGTGGAAGAGCCGGACGGCACGCGGGAGGCCTGGAATCGGGTGAGCGACGGCGACCTGCTCACCGCCGGCAAGGACGACCGCATCTTCGTGGTCGACGCCACGGAGGGCACCCTCACCTTCGGCAACGGCATCCGCGGGAAGATGCTCCCCGTCGGCTCGGCCAACGTGGTGGTCGACCTGTACCGGGTCGTGCCCGGCGCCCGCGGCAACGTCGCGGCGGGCGAGATCAACGTCATCGAGGGCTTCGCCGACTCGGTGAAGGCCGAGAACCTCCTCCCCGCCAGCGGCGGCCGGGACGCCGAGACCATCGACGAGGTGATCCGCCGCGCGCCCAGCCTGCTCACCAACCGGGACCGCGCCGTCACCCAGAACGACTTCGCGATCATCGCCCGGGAGGCGAGCGGCGAGGTCGCCCGCGCGTCGTGCGACGGGAAGATGGGCCCCGACGGCTCGGTGGAGGTGGTGATCCTCCCCCGGCGCCGCGAGGGTGAAGCGCTCCCCGACCCGCAGCTCGGCACCGGCCTCCGGGACCACGTGCAGGGCTACCTCAAGCGGCGTTGCCTCATCAACGTCACCCCGGTGGTGCGCCTCGCCACGTTCATGCCGATCGACGTGAGCGTCACCCTGCGGCTGCGGCCGAACGCCAACCTGCTCGCGGTGCGCGAAGCGGCGCAGCGGTGGGTCGAGGCGTTCCTCGACCCCTACGTGGGCGGCTTCGACGGCGCCGGGTGGCCCTTCGGCGCCACGGTCTACGCGCAGGACTTCGCCCGCATGGTCGCGGACATCCCCGACGTGCGCCACGTGATCGACGTGCAGCTCTTCGACGTGTCTGGCGAGCGGAAGCGCCGCGCGGTGCCTGGCTGGGAAGAAGGCGAGGGGGTGCGCGAGATCGTGCTCGCCACGGCCGACCTCCTGGCGGCCCGGCGGGTGCGCATCCGCACCGAGGACGCCGAATGAGCCGAGCCCTGATGCGCGCCGGGGCCCCGCGCCCCGCGAGCGACTTCCGCTACCTGGAGGACGTCGTCCGCATCAGCTTCCCGATCCGCGAGGCGCAGACCTACCTCAAGCGGCACCTGGGCAACCCGGTGAGCTACCGCCTGGTGGAGGCGCTCCGCGGCGAGCGGATCGGCTGCGTACGCTCGATCGAGGTGCAGCCCTCCGCCGGCGGCGAGCCGGTGTACGTGCGCGCCGCCCGCCTCCTCCCTGACGGCTCCCCGGCCTCTCACTACACCCCCGACGAGCTGGTCACGATCGAGGCCGAGATCGTCACCCCCGACGGGCGGGTGCCCGGCGCGCTCGGCTCCAAGGACAGGGTGGTGCTGCACGTGCCCGTCCGCGGGTACCTGCGCTTCCTCCCCGGGCTCTACCAGGGGGCAGTGCCGGCGCAGCGGCGGGACATTGTCCGCGCCGACGAGATCAGCGCCAAACGTTGGGGCCAGCCCCAGCAGGTGCAGACCGCCGAGGTGCAGTCGTTCAACGCCGACGCGCTGCGGCGGTTCTTGGCGATCTTCCAGCACACGATGACCACCATCACCGACCGGATCGACGGGCTGCCCCAGCTCATCGACCCGGCGGCGACCGACCCCCGGTTCTTGCCGTGGATCGCGAGCTGGGTGAGCTTCCCGCTCGACTCTTCGCTGCCGATCCACCAGCAGCGGGAGCTCGTCCGGCGCGCCATCCGCCTGTACCGTACCCGCGGCACGGTCGCTGGGGTGGAGGAGATGATCCGGGTGCTCACCGCCGCGCCGGTGCGCGTGGCCGAGACCCGCCCGCCGAACGCCTTCGTGCTCGGGAAGAGCACCCTGGCCGGCGGCCCCACGGTGGAGGCGCGGTACACCCGCAACGAGCCCGCGGGCCACTTCGTGGTGGAGCCCACCCGGGCCCGCACCACCTTCTTCGCGCTGGTGCTCGAGCCGCGCGAAGAGTTCAAGAAACGTTTCGGCGAACGCGCCCCCGGCGTGCTCCGGCGTATCGCCCAGATCGTGTCCAGCGAGAAGCCTGGGCACGTGTACTTCACGATCCTCTTCGACGGACGGTAAGCGTGCAGCCCAAGACCCTCTTCCAGCTCAGCCGTCTCCGCCCCTTCGAGGGCCTCTGCCTCACCGCGAAGGACCTCGGGGACGAACAGTCGTACCACCGCCGCAACCTGCAGCGTCACGTGCTCTACATGCACGGGCACGGCATCGTGCAGGGCCTCCAGGTGGAGGTGGAGCAGCGGAAGGACAAGTACGTCGCGGTGATTCAGGCCGGCTACGGCGTCACCCGGATCGGCCAGGGTGTGCTCCTCGGCGACGCCGTGGCGGTGCCGCTGGAGGTCCCCCGGCAGGACGGCGAGTACATGCTCTGGCTCTTCCACGTGGAGGGCAACGACGAGACCGAGCTGCGGCCGATCTTCGACACCTCGGAGCAGTCCGCCGCCCGGATCAAGGAGACCTGCGCCCCGCGGCTCCACCCCATCGACGAAGACCAGCCCGACGCCATCGCGCTCACCCGCATCAACGTGCGCCTCGGCCGCATGGTGCAGGTGCTCCTGCCGGTGCCTCGCGCCGGCCGCCAGGCGCGCGCCGCCGAGAGCTACCTCAAGCCGCGCGTGGTGGAGTTCATCCGCCTCAACAAGAACATCGTGAACAACCTGTTCCGCACCGCGCAGCTCAAGGAGCTCGACCTCGGCGCCCTCGGCTTCTACAGCGCCCTGGTCTCCTCCGAGTTCTTGCTCATCGAAGAAGGCACGTCCGACCGGGTGCTCTACCGGTCCGCGGGGTCGCTCATCAACTACGCCCACGACTTCTACAACCCGCTGCCGCGCTCGCTCGAGCGGGTGGACAAGTTCAAGGAATTCGTACGGCGCGTGAACGCCGAGGTGCCCGGCGCCGACCAGGGCGACGAGATCTGGCTCCGGTGGTTCGACAAGTTCGAGCGCCTCCTCCAGCCGCTCTCGAAGATCGCCGAAGAGCTCGAGAAGACGGTCGAAGCGCAGCGTTAGCCCGCCGTGCTCTTCCTGCTCTTGGGCTGCGAGCCCGAGGTCGGCCCCGCCGCCGACTCCGCCCCGGCGTCGGTCGACACCGGGGAGACCGGCGACTCCGCCCCGGTAGAGACCGGCGACTCCGTCGTCGTCGAGACCGGGGACACCGGCGTGGTCGACACGGCCGACACCGGCCCCGACGACACCGAGACCGCCTCCGCCGGGTGGCGGAGCGCGCTGTACCCCAAGGACTGGACGCCCGCGTTCACCGACGCGGACGGCCACTTCCTCCACGACTTCTCCTACGCCGGCTACCACGCCGGCGAGGTCGCCCTCCCGAGCCCCCCGCCCGGCCCGACCTTCTCCGTCGTCGACCAGGGCGCCGACCCCACCGGCAGCGCCGACAGCACCGCCGCGATCCAGGCCGCGATCGACGCCGCGAGCGCCGCCGCTCCCGCCGTGGTGGACCTCCCCGCCGGCACCTACCGGGTGGACGGCACCCTCCGCGTGGACACCTCCGGCGTGGTGCTCCGCGGCGCCGGGGAAACGAGCACCTACGTCTACTTCACCCAGACCGCCGGGCTCGACTACGCCGCGCACCTCACCTTCGCGGGCGCGGTCCACGAGGGCGCCGACCACCTGCTGAGCGCCGACACCGCGGCCCGCAGCACCGTCATCCCCCTCGCCGACACCAGCGGCCTCGCCGTCGGCGACACCGTGCACGTGGGCTGGACGATCACCGACGACTTCGTGGACGACCACGGCATGACCGGGACCTGGGTCGAGTTCAACGGCCTCTGGCGCGCCTTCTTCCGCCGCACCATCGTCGCCGTGAGCGCCACCGACATCACGGTGGACGTGCCCCTCCGCTACGACGCCCTCACCCGCGACGGCGCCAGCGTGCGCGTCGCCACCGGCTACCTCAGCGAGGTCGGGCTGCAGGACCTCGCGCTGAGCAACGCCAACGACTGGGACACCACCTGGGAGACGACCCAGGTCCACGCCGTCCTCTTCTCGGGCGTGCAGGACGCCTGGGTGGACCACGTGTCGAGCTGGGAGAGCCCGCTCGGCGGCGGGTACGACCTGATGTCCAGCGGCATCGAGGTGCTCGACAGTCGGCGGGTCACGATCGCGGACACCACGCTCGCCAAGGCGCAGCACCGCGGGGACGGCGGCAACGGCTACCTCTTCGAGGTCTCCCGCTCCAACGAGGTGCTCACCCGCGACAGCACCGGGAGCGCGGGCCGGCACAACTTCATCCAGAACTGGGACTTCGGCACCAGCGGGTGTGTGTGGCTGCGGGACACCAGCGAAGACGGCCGCTCCCTCCTCGCGAGCTGGGACCCCATCGGATACCCGAGCTACTCGGAGTACCACCACAGCCTCGCGATGGCGAACCTCGTGGACCAGAGCGTCGCCCGCGACGGCTGGCAGGGTGTGAACCGGCAGGACGAGAGCTCTGGCGCCGGCCACAGCGTCACCCAGAGCGTGTGGTGGAACACGACCGGCGGCGGCTACCTCCGGAGCCTCCAGTACGGCGACGGCTACGTGATCGGCACCGACGGCATGGAGCTGCACACCGACCCCACGGAGCCCGACTGGAACAACTCGGGCCAGGGCACCGCCCCCGAAGACTGGGTGGAGGGCGAGGACGAGGCGGTCACCCTGGAGCCGCAGTCGCTCTACGACGACCAGTTGGCGCGGCGGATGGGGAGGTAGGGGGTCGAGGGGGTGGTGGCGCGAGACCGGCTTGCTGCCTGGGGGCGTGGGGGGTCGAGGAGCCGCGGGGGCGAGAATGG
>CAIXRH010000055.1 GCA_903921785.1 uncultured Pseudomonadota bacterium | reverse complement strand
GCACGGCGCCGCCGGTGGCGCTCGGGGGCAGCGGCAGCGGCACGGCGGGCGGAGCAGCGAGCGGGGGCGGGCCGAAGCCCGGCGGCAGCGCCACGCCCACCGGCCACTTCGCATTCACCGGGGATGCCGACGAGGTCTGGCTGGAACAAGGCGGGGTGCGTCACGATGGCGCCGACCTCGCGCCCGGCGACTACACGGTTCAGGCCCGGTTCAAGGGCGAGACCGTGCCGTCGGGCGTGATCCGCATCCGCGCCGGCGAGACCACCACCGTGCGCTGCTCGGCCGACTTCAAGCTGTGCCGCACGAAGTAAGGCGCAGGCGGCGCACCGACGCCCGGGCGCCCCGTCTTCGCGCCCGCCCGGCTCCGTACGGGATCACGCTCGGTGACGAAAGTTGACAGGCCGGTGTCAAGTGCCCGGAATTGTTGCAGGCGCACGGACGGTCCCCGGCGCGGCTGGGCAGAACCGCCGAGGTGGACGCGTCGCCCTGCCTGCCCGACCCTTACGCGGTCGCTCGCGCGCCATGGGGAGCGAGACCCCGCCGGGTTCCTTGATCATCGCCGAGCGCAGCGTGGAGGTGACGCCGCCGGCGTCGGCGTGGATCGCTCAAAGTGACGTTCCTTGTCACCCCACCCGCCCCCGGGAGTGACGGAAAGTGTCACCCGCGGGTCAAGCCGGCGCGGGCATTCACGGGGCGATCGTCGAGAGAGGTCGTTTTTCGCTGAGGGCCACGCGGCTGCACCCCGCTGGCACAGCCCTTGCTCTACATCACTGCGAGCTGCCGTTAGCGGCCGAACCGACTCTCCCACCCAAAGAGGTACAGCATGCGCCAGAACAAGGGCTTCTCGCTCGTCGAACTCATGATCGTCGTCGCCATCATCGGCATCCTCGCCGCCATCGCGATCCCGAACTTCGTCGCGATGCAGTCGAAGTCCAAGCGCGCGGAAGTCCCCGGCAACGTGGACGCGATCAAGACCGCCGAGCTCTCCTACGACGCGTCCTTCGACCAGTTCATCCCGACCGGCACCGCGCCCCGCACCGCCGTGGACAAGAACCAGGTCTCCTGGACGGCCACCACGTCCTTCATCCAGCTCGGCTGGGAGCCGGACGGCAAGCTCCGCGGCGCCTACGGCGTGAACGCGGCCACGACCAACTTCACCGTGACCGGCTTCTGCGATGTGGACGCCGACGGCACCACCGCGACCTACACCGCCTCGAAGCTCACCAACGCCACGCTGACCCCCGGCGACGAGGGCGTCTACTAGTCGGTACCCGGCCCTGCCGGTCTGACGGGGGCCGATCCGCGCGAGCGGATCGGCCCTCTCCATTTTTCCCCTGGCCCCGCTACGCCGCCGATCGCCTAGGATAGGGTGCCTGCCGATGCTGTTGACCCTGCTGTTCGCGTGTTCGCCGGCGGTGGAGACCGACGCGCCGCCGCCGGAAGGCTTCCTGGTGGTCGATGGCGCCCACGGCTCGTTGGCGCAGTGCCTCGCCGGCTTCCCCGAGAGCGAGGCGGAGAAGCTGGCCGCCGAGTGGAGCGCTTCCCCGTGCGCGGGCAGCCGCACGTCGGCGTGGGGCGCAGACGGCCCCGGCGAGGCCGCGTGCGCCGAACCGTCGTCGGCGGTGGCCGCCTGGAGAGGCGACGCGCTCGTGGCGTTCGCCACGCCACCCGGCGCCGACGGGCAGGTCTTTGGTCGGGTCACGGCCCGTCCGGGGGGCGGGCTGCACGTGGAGGTGCGCGCGCCGATGCCCGCGAAGGGCAGCTTCCTCCGCCTGCTCGTGCCCGACGCGTCCCCGCGGGAGTCGGCCATCCTCTCCGACACGCACGCGGCCATGCACGTCCGGATGCGCACGGCGGAGGGCATCGACATCGCCCCGATGATCCCCCCCGACAGCCAGGGCGCCAAGCTCTTCGGCCTCAACAGCGCGCTGCTCGGGAGCGCGGTGCTCGACGGCACCTGGGAGCTCGCGGTGTACCCGCCCGCCGAAGGGGGAACGATGCCGCGGCCGGTGCTCGGCCTGGGGGTGCGCACCCTCACCGTGGACGCCGCGTTGGACACGTTCATGGAGCAGGTCCGCTCGCAATGGAGCATCCACCGCAAGCCGATCTCGGCCGGTGCGTGGAAGGGCGAGTGTGTGAGCGGGCTGCGGCTGATGCCCGACTTTGAGCCCTGCTACCTCCGGGAGGGGGACAAGCTCGCGATCGGGTGGAACCAGTCGGCGGTGGAGCTCGCGGCGGCCGTATCCGGGCGTGAGTCGGCCCCGAACGGCGTCGCGCTCGACCTTGAGCGACTCGCGGAGTCCGACGCCGTGCTGGCTGCATCCGCGCCGAGGTCCACCCTGGTGGCCCCGATCCGGTATCCGCTGGGGCGGCTCGAGCTCGCGCTGCGCGACAACGGAGGGGAACAGCTGGTGCTCGAAGGCGACTCGACCCGCGGGTGCGCGCCATGACCGGGGAACGAAAGAGGGTGCTGCTCGCCGGCGTGCTCATGGTGGTGGCGGTCGCCGCGATCTGGCGCGCCGTCGAGCCGACCCACCACGCGCTCGCGGCGCTTGACACCTGCACGGCGAGCGCCGGGGGCGACTGGGCCGCGGCCATCGCCGCGTCCGACGCCCTGCCCAAGTCCGGCCACGCGGACGAAGCGCTGCTCGGCGCCGTCAGCTGTCGCTGCGACGCGCTCGAGGCCACGGGGCAGCCCCAGTCGTGCCACGCGCTGCTCGACGATTGGCTCATGCGCCCCGGCGCCGAGACCTGGCTGCCGGAGGACGTCCGTCTGGCGCCGTGGATGGTCCACGCGCAGAGCCAGGGCCGGATGAGCGACGTGGCGGTCGTCGCGGATCGCCGCCACCAGAAGGACCCTGGCGACCCCGCCTGGACCTTCCGGGCGTTCTCGATCCAGCTCGCCGCGGGAGACGAATCCCGGGTGTTCACCGACCTGAAGGCGCAGCTCCCCTCGCTGCCCCCCGCCTCCCAGGTGGCCGCTCGCCAGGCGCTCGCCGACAGCGCGCACCGCCGCGGAGACATCGCCACGGAGTACACGCTCTACGCCGAGGGCGCTCCCCCGACCCAGCCGGACGAGCGGGACGAGTGGTTCTACGCCCGGGTTACGGCGGCTGCGCTCTCCGGGGACCTCGGCCGCACCCGGGAGTCCCGCGACGTTTGGTTGGCCGCGGGCGGCAACCCCGGCGTCGTGGCGTGCGGGTACGCCACGGCGTTGAGCATCGCCTCCGTCCTCGACCCCGACAAGTCCTGGACGGTGCTCCTCGAAGAAGCGGTGGCGACCCCTGGCGCCGAGAGCCACCAGCGCCTGCTGGGCACCGCCTACATGCGCCTGTTGGGACAGCTCGCCCTGGATGGGGATGCCGCCCTCGCCCTGAAGTACGCCGACGAGGCCAAGCGGCGTGTTCCGGGCTTCGATCCGCACGAGGGGGAGCTCTCAAGGATGGCGACGTTGCAGTCCGGGGAGCGCGCGAACGGGGGCGGCACGCTCCGCTTCTCGGTGGCGGCGCCACCGGAGGGCGCGGAGCTCTGGGTGTCCCCCGACCGCGGCAGCGCCCCCGAGTCCGCGTGGACTCGCGTGGCGATGCCCGACGGGCGCGCCGAGCTGCCCCGCGGGCTGGACGCCACGCCGGTGCGCTGGGTCTACCGCACGGAGACGACCACCTACGGCTCGGGGACCACGTGGCCCGCGCCGGGGAACAACGTCGACATCGGGATCGACATCACGCACCCCACGCCGCGGCAGCCCCAGCCGCCCCTCACGCCCGGCCGCCCGGCGGACGGTCACCGTCGGGTGTGGGTGGTGATCCTCGACTGCGGCGACTGGCGGATCACCAGCTACCTTCGTCAGCGCGGGGAGCTGCCGAACTTCGACGCGCTACTCCGCACCGGATGGCGCGCCGCGCCGTTCCAATTGCCGGCGTACACCGCCGCGGCGATGGACGCCCTCACCCATCCGGTGCCGCGCACCAGCGCCACCGTGATCGACCGGGTGCACCAGCTCGGCATCGAGCTGGGCGGGCTCTCGTCCATCGGCAAGAACCCGTTCGAGCCGCTCGCGTTCTTCCTCCCGGCGCAGCGCGGGTTGTTCGACACGCTCGGCATGGGTGATCTCCGGTCGGCCAATCTCCTGTTCAGCCACGGAAACATCGACGCGGGGCGAAACGCCGAGGTCGCGGGGCCGCAGGGCGCGCACTCGGTGCTCCCGCTCGGTCGGAGCCTGCGTCCGCTCACCGAGGCGGAGGTCGCGGCGTTCCCCGAGTTCGGCCCGACGGGCGAGTACCAGGAGGTGCGCGACTCGATGCAGACGATGGCCGCGCAGTTCGACACCATCGCGGCGCTGATGAGCGGAAAGGACGCCGACAACATCTTCTTCCGCGTGGAGGGCCTCGATCCGCTCACCCACGCGGGGTTCGCCGCCACCACCGAGGCGCGCCAGGACGACGGCCACGTGCGCCTGTTCTCGGTGTACCGCTACATCGACGCCCGCCTCGGCGACCTCACGCGCGCGCTGGACGGCGACGACATGCTCATCGTCATGTCCGATCACGGCATCGAGACCTCGATGGTGCATCACCCGATCGCGCTGTTCGTGGCGTGGGGTAACGGAGTGCCCACCGGGCGGCTCACCGGCCGCCCGGCGGTGCGCGGGGTCAGCCGCGCCGTGGCGGAGGCCCTGGGAGTCGAGACCACCTGGCCCGACTACGGCATCCTCCCGTGGGCGGCCGACTGGCGCGCCGGTACCCCGATCACCATGACGACCGCCGCCGCGACCTTCCCTGTCAACGCCACGGATCCCAGCGGCAAGACCATCGCGGTGCCCCCGGGGGTTCGGTGAGGACGGCGGCGGTGTCGGTCGTGATCGCCCTCGGCGCCGCGGTCGCCGCCGCCGCCCAGCCTGCCTCCGACGCCACCCGGGTCGTCCGAACCGCCGACGAGCAGCTCTATTTTGTCCCCTCCGCCGCCGGGGTGAAGGTCGCCGCATCCGGCTTCGAGGAGCTCGTCGCCGACCTCATGTGGACGCGTGCGGTGCTCACGTTCGGCGACCGCTACGACACCGACCACACCGAGATCTGGCGTGAGTGGATCAGCTCGATGATCCTGGTCGTCTCAGAGCTGGACCCGCGCTGGAGGACCCCGTACCAGTACGGGGGCGGCATGCTCCGGGCGATCCAACAGGTGGACGAAGCCGATCTGGTCTTCGAGCGGTGCTCCGAGCGGCTCCCGGAGTTCAGCTGGTGCCCCTTCGCCCGGGGCATGAACGACCTGCTCGAGCGCGATGACCCCGCCGGCGCCGGGCGCTGGTTGGAGATCGCCGCGGCGCGCCCGGATGCGCCGCGGTGGTACTCCTCCGCCGCGGCCGCGATGAAGAGCCGCGCCGGGCAGCGCCGGGCGGGGCTCAAGTACATCCAGGATCAGCTCGAGACGGTCACCAACCCGGCGGTCCGCGCGAGCCTGGAAATGCAGTACGCCCGGCTCAGCCACGACGAGCTGGTCTCGCGTTGGGAGGCGGCGTGCCGCGCGAGGCTGGAGGCCGGGGACCCGCTCACCGACCCGAAGCAGCTCGCCGAGCTCGGCATCGAGCTCCCCGCCGATCCTCGCGGCGACGGGTGGATCGTCGGCGCGGACGGCGTGGTGCGCGACGCCACTGCGGAGCAGGAGCGGAAACGTCGCGCGCGGCAGGCTGAGTGGAAGCTCATCCACCGCTGAAGCCCGTGTACGTCGCCGTGGTGGGGCTCGGCGCCTCGCTCGGCGATCGCGCCGCCACGCTCGAAGCGGCCGTACGACTGCTCGATGTGTGGCCGGGGGTCCGGGTCCTCCGCGCCAGCCGGGTCTATTGGAGCGCGCCCGCCGGCGGGGTCGCGGGCGCGGCGTTCCTCAATGCAGCGGTCCGGGTGGAGACCACGCTGGCGCCCGAGGCCCTCGCCGAGGCGCTCCGGGCGATCGAGCGTCGGCTCGGGCGCCGCCCCGCGCGCCGCTGGGCGGACCGGGCGCTCGACCTCGACCTGCTGTGGATTTCCGGGCGGTCCGTGCAAACGCCCGCGCTCACGGTGCCCCACGCCCGCCTTCGCGAGCGCGCCTTCGCCCTCATCCCCCTGGTCGAGGTGGCGCCCGAAGCTCGCGATCCGCGCACCGGCGCCCGCTACCGGGACCTCCCCCTCGCGCAGGCCCGGCTTCCGGCCGTGGGAACGCTGCCCCAACCCGCTTGCCCGCCCCGCGCGCCCGTCGTAGAACAGGGCGCCACCGGAGACCGAACGATGAAGCTCTTCCTCGACACCGCCAACCTCGACGAGATCCGCGAGGGAGCCACCTGGGGCCTGTTCGACGGCGTCACCACCAACCCCTCACTCATCGCCAAGGAGGGCAAGGACTTCATCGCGACGATCTACGAGATCGCGAACATCATCGATGGTCCCGTCTCCGCCGAGACCGTGGCCACGGACGCCCCCACCATGATCCGGGAGGGCAAGCTCCTCGCGAAGGTGCACCCGAACGTGGTGGTCAAGGTGCCGCTCACCATCGAGGGCCTCAAGACCTGCAAGGCGCTCTCCAGCGAGGGCATCCGGGTGAACGTCACGCTGTGCTTCCAGCCGGCCCAGGCGCTCTACGCGGCGAAGGTCGGCGCGACCTACATCAGCCCCTTCGTCGGTCGCCTCGACGACGTGAGCGAAGACGGCATGGACCTCATCAGCAAGATCGTCCAGATCTACCAGAACTACCCGGCGTTGCAGACGCAGGTGCTCTCCGCGAGCATCCGCCACCCGATGCACATCGTGCAGTCCGCGCTCGCGGGCGCCGACGTGTGCACCGCGCCGTTCAAGGTGTACAAGCAGCTCTTCTCCCACCCGCTCACCGACAAGGGCAACGCCGCCTTCCTCAAGGACTGGGAGAGCGTGCCCGACCGCGACATCATCGGCCAGGTCGAGCGCTGGTTGGCCGCGCGTACTTCGCGTCCATCGGCGTAAGGCGGCGCGCAACGGCGCTCCGCGGGCGACGAACGTCCGTGGAGGCTGGCTCGCCGACCGTGGGTCCTCGACCGCCGCCCGCTGACCGGGGGGCAGGTCGGGGCTCTCGCTCCAGCCCTTCGACGAAAAACGAAATCGCCGCGGTCTCCCGCGGCGATTCGTGTTTCCTGGGCTTACCGCCCGCGCCGGATCAGGTGCCGGTGCAGGTGTAGGTCAGGGTGATCTGGTCGGTGCTGGTGGCCGCCATGCAGTCGGTGGCCGTGAGGTCCACCACCACGACGTTGGCGTAGCCGGTGCTGTAGGTGGCGGTCGGGTCGTTGAACAAGACCTGCGCGGTCGCGTCGCCGGTCGTGGAGACGGTGGCGATGCCGCCCGGATCGCTCGACACGCTCCAGGAGTAGGTGAGCACGTCGCCGTCGGGGTCGGAGCTGCTGCTGGCGTCGAGGTAGAAGTAGTAGTCGGCGCAGGGATCGCAGTCGTAGCTGGCGCCGTAGGAGATCGGCGTGCAGCTGGCGCTGGCGCTGGTGCTCTGGTCGACACCGGCGTTGGCCACCGGATCGTTGTTGTAGCCACGATCGCCGACGGTCACCGTGACGGAGACCGGCATCGAATCGGCGCCGCCGTCGTTCACCGTGAGGGTGAAGGTGTAGTCGCCCGGGAGATCGGGGTGGAACGTGGGCGAAGCGGCGGTCGGGGTGTCGATGTCCGCCGTGCCGGTCGCGGAGCCGCTCGGGGCGCCGGAGAGCTCCCACGAGTAGGTGAGCGGGTCGCCGTCCGGATCGAAGGACGCGGTGCCATCGAGCGTGAAGGGCGAGCAGGTGAGCGGGTCGGCCGGGGTGAAGTCGGCCACGGCGGTGGGGGCGGACTCGGCCACGCCGTCGCAGTCGGTGTCGAGGCCGTCGGTGGCTTCGAAGGCGCCGGGGTACACGGCCGCGTCGGTGTCATCGCAATCACCGGCATCGCCGGAGAAGCCGTCGCCGTCGTGGTCCCAGGTGGAGCAGGGCTCGTTCTCGACGCCGGGGTTGCCGAAGTCGGTGCCGGGGTTGCCCCACTCGATCGTGGAGGCGCACCAGTTGGCGGCGTCGTCGTTGCCGGGGTTGCCCTCGCTCCAGGGATCCACTTCCATGGAGGCGCCCGAGGGATCGGGCATCGTGGCACCATCGTCCCACCAGACCTGATCGATGACCACGCCGTCGGCGACGAGCTTGATGTCGTCGCTCGCGTTGGCGAGCACCACGTCGGAGTACTGGTAGCCGACGCGCACGTTGCCGTTGGTGACGTAGTCGTCGTTGATGCCGAAGATGAAGTAGTCGCCCGGATCGACCGTGAGGACGTCGCTCGAGCTGATGACGTGCCACTCCGAGTCGGTGTCGGACGCGATGACCAGACCGTTGAGGATGATCGAGCGGGTGGACTGGTTGACGACCTCGAACCACTCGCCGTTGGGGTCCAGCGTGTCGCCGGGGTTGTTCATGATCTCATTGATGGCGAGATCGCCCGCGGCCCAGTCGCCTTCGTCGATGAGGCCGTCGCAGTCGTTGTCGATCAGGTCGCCGTCGACCTCGCCCGCATCGGGGAACACGTTGGGATCGGAGTCGTCGCAGTCGGGGTCCCGCGTGGCGCTGCCGCAGGAGGTGTAGCCGTCGTTGTCGGCGTCGAAGCCTTCGTCGATCTGGCCGTTGGCGTTGTTGTCGATGCCGTCGCACACTTCGGTGCCCACGCAGTCGGCCAAGCCGTTGCCGTCTTCATCGGAGAAACCTTCGTCGATGATGCCGTCGCCGTTGTTGTCGACACCGTCGCACGTTTCGGTGTCCTGGCAGTCGGCGATGCCGTCGGAGTCCACATCGGAGAGGCCTTCGTCGGCCACGCCGTTGCAGTTGTCATCAACCCCGTTGCACTCTTCGGACTTGCCCGGGTACACGGCGGGGTTGTTGTCGTCGCAGTCGCCGTCGGTGGGGGTGACCCCGTCGGAGTCGGCGTCGGTCGGGGGGACGTAGTCCTCACCCGTGTCCTGCGGGTCGTTCCCGGTGTGCTTGCTGGTATCCGTAGGATCGGGGCAGCCGGCGAGCGCCAGGAGGGCGAGCATCGAAGCGAGACGGTAGTACACGGGCATGGGTGCTCCGAATGGGGGCAGTAGCGGGCCATCGTAGCAGGGACCACGGCGATCGTCAGCAGGAGAGTGTGGCCGATCTGCACTTTCGGCTTCCCAAGGTGAGTACAACCCGCAAAAACTGGCTGCGGAAACCTGTGGTGGTCCTGAAAACGCGAACCAGCGGTGGCGCGCGCCCTTGACGGGTCGGATGGGGCGGTTAATAGGGTGCGACCAGCGCGGGAGTAACTCAGCTGGTAGAGTGCAACGTTGCCAACGTTGTTGTCGCCGGTTCGAATCCGGTCTCCCGCTCCATCTGACGCCGGCCTCGTGCCGGCGTCGTCATTTTTGCCCCCGGCGCACCCGACCGCGCGGCGCACGGCGGCGCGCGCCCAACGGCGTCGGCCGAAAAGGCTACGAAGGGGGTCCCCCCTCCCGGCCCTCCTCCAGCCTCGCGAGCCACGACCCACGTCGGCGCGCGCCGCTGCGGCGCGGCCCCGCACGCCTACGCCGCCCGGCCGTCCACGAACGTCCGGCCCTTCCACCGGGTACGCACCCGGAAGACGGAGCTGAGCAGCACGGCGCCCAGCACGAGGTTTCCGAGCGGGTGGGTCCACGCGAGCACGCCGGAGCGGCCGTCCGCGCGGTCGAGGCGGAAGCGGAACGCCACCGGCAGGCCACAGACCACGCCGAGCCAGAGCTGCCATGGCCACGCCGCGGAGACGCCCGTGAGCAGGACCTGGGGCGCGATGACCGCGAGCGGGAGGAGCGCGTACGGCAGGAACGAGGAGATCGCCAGGAACAACAAGGCGCCGAGCGCGATGTGGGGCCGGCGGCCCATGCCCTCGTAGAAGTTCTTTCCGTAGCCGGAGAGGACCTCGCCGAGGCTGCGGTACAGCCGCACCTCGAACGCCCAGGGTGCGGCGTACAACCCCAGGGAATGGCCCCGCTGCTTGAGCGACTGGCCCAGTCGGACGTCCTCGAGCACCTCCGCTTTCACCGCCGCGTGGCCGCCGATCGCCTCGTAGGCGCCGCGCTCCACCAGGATGAACTGCCCGTTGGCGAAGGCTTCTTTGCGCCCCGGCGCGTTGACCGCCTCGATGTCGGTGACCCCGCGGATGAACCAGCCGATCACCGGGATGGCCACCCGCTCCCAGAAGCTCACCAGCCGCCAGGTGCCGAAGAGGCTGAGCAGTCCGAGCTGCCGGGCCTGGAGCACGGCGGCGGCGCGCCGGGCGGCGTCGGGGGCGAGCACCACGTCGGCGTCGATGAACAGGAGGTGGCCCCCGTGCGCTTCGGCGGCGGCGCGGGCGCAGGCCCACGGCTTCCCGGCCCAGCCTGCGGGCGGGGTGGTGCCCTGGACCAGCCGGAAGCGGGCGTCGCCGGAGGCGGCGTCTTTCGCCACCTCTCCCGTGCCGTCCGTCGAGCCGTCGTCAACGAGGATGACCTCGAAGGCGGGGTGATCGGAGGCGAGGGCGGCGCGGACGCACGCCGCGATCTGGTGCGCTTCGTCGCGGGCGGGGACGCAGATGCTCAGGGAGGGAAGGGCGTCAGCAGGGGCGTCCGGCAGGCCGAACTTCTTGTGCCAGCCGCCGACGGAGGCGAGGAGCCCCGTCCACAAAAGCGTGAGGAGCCCGAGGTAGCCGCCGAGGAGCAGCTCCGAGAAGGCCGGATCGCCCCACCTCATGCGAGCGGCTCCAGCCGCCCACCGCGGACGTGGGCGCGGGTGGTGCCGGCGGGCACGTCCACCGCGGTGAGCACGCCGCCGGGATCGGGCAGTACGGTGAGGCCGGCGGGGATCGCGCGGCCGGCGGCGACCCGCACCCCCTGGCCCAGCAGCGCACCCGGTCCGACGCAGACACCGATCATCCCCCGCGGCGCCTCCACCAGGGCTCCCGCGCGCCGCACCCGTACTGGCGCGCCGAGCGATTGATCGAAGAGCGCCGCCCCGTGGCGCACCTGCGCCCCGGCGCCGATCACCCCGAGCTGCACGGTGCCGGCATGGGCCGCCGCCGCCTCGATCACGCTGTACTTGGCCATGGCCTGCCGCTGTATCCGGGCGCCCTGCCCGAGCACGCAGCCCTCCACCATCGCGAGCTCCTCCACCACGGCGCCCTCCTGGAGCAAACACCCCCGGACCACCGCGCCCGCCCCCACCCGCGCGCCCTTCCCGAGCACCGAGAACTCCACCGTCGCGCTCGGGTGCACGAAGCTGCCTTCGCCGCGCTCCACGAGCCCGCCGGCGACCAACTCCGGCCGGAACGACCCGGCGCGGAGCGCGGCCCAGCCGACGGCCCAGGGGGAGGCGAGGCGCGCCCACAGGGTCGGCCCGAGGGTGAGGAGGTTCGCCCAGAGCAGATCGGCCCAGTGGTCCACCCGGTAGGCCCAGGCGTCCGCCACCCGCAGCGGCTGGCCGGCGACGTTGGGGAGCTCGCGTTCCAAGGCGTCGAACTCGGCGCTGGGCGCGGCGGCGATGCGCTCCGACGTGGAGGCGCCGTCGCGGCTGGCGAAGAGCCAGACGCCCGGGGTGCAGACGGTGCCGTTCGGGGCGGCGCGCACGTCGCCGCGGGCCTTCGCCAGGGCGAGAGCGGCGAGGACTGCTGGTTCGCCGACGATCGTGTTGGCCGAAACCACGACGCGGCCCGCGCCAGTGAAGTCGGCGAGGGTCCCGCCGAGGAACGTACGCTGCGCGAACGGGCCCAGCCCCTCGACCTCCACGTTGACCGTTCCGCTCACGCTGTGAGCCTACCAGAAGCGGTACACCCGCACCGCCGTGGACTGGGCGATGGGGGTGAACGCGTCCTTGATCGCGCGCACGGCGTCGGTGTGCATGTCGTCGTCGTGGGCGCGCGCGTCCACGTGCACGACCAGGTACCGGATGCCCTCCGCCTTCGCCTCGGCCACCACCGCGGCGGCGAATTCGGCTTTCGGGGCGCCGGCCTTGTCGATCGCCACCTTCCACACCTTCCGCGAGGTGTTGTTGTTGGGGAAGTTGAGCGTGCCGGTGACGGGCTTGTGGTGGGCGGTCTGCTCGTAGAGGTAGGCGCGCCCGCCGACGACCGGGTAGTTCATCACCGCACCCTCAGGCTCAGCCGCCAAGGCGACGATCTCTGGGGCGATGGTGCCGTCGGTGTGCGCCGGGAGGGCCCGTGCCGGGGAAGCGAACCGGGTCTCGGCGAGGGCGGCGGCGGTGATCAGGCCCGCGAGGAGCGGGGCGCGCCCCGGCGCGCGCGACGACAGCACGGCGAGCCCCAAGGCGCCGAGCTGCGCGAGCCGCCAGACCAGCGACAACGACCGGAACCCGGGCAGCTTCTCCACCAGGAGGTAGGGCAGCGGGATCGCGCGGCGCCCGGCGAGGATGACCGGGCCGCCGTTCTCCACCAGCACCGGTCCGAGCGCGAGCAACAGCGCGGTGATCGTGGCGAGCCAGAGCACGGCGCTGCCGCGGCGGCGCCGGAGGGAGACCGCGGCCGCGAGCAGCGGCACCCAGCCGAGGTACGCGCAGTGCACCAGCTCTTCGCCGTAGCGGGAGAGCTCGTGGAAGTTCGGCGACCGGAAGTCACCCGGGTGGACGTAGACCTCCGGGTCGGCCGCGCCGATCGTGCGGCGGATCGCGGAGAGCTCCTTGTCGCCCTTGATGCCGACGACGTTGTCCTTCGCGGTGCTCTGGCCGATCGCGAGCGCGGCCGGGCCGGCCGCGAGGAGCGCGCCGGCGAGGCCGGCGGCGACAAGGAAGCCTCGCGCTCGCCAGGACGCCGCCAAGAGCACGATCGCCGTGAGGAAGACGTAGGCGAGCACGCCCGTGTAGGCGTGCGAGACGGCGGCGATGCCGAGCGCGGCGGCGGACCCCACCACGCCGCGGAGCGAAGGGCGCTGCTCGAGGCGGGTGAGCGCGAGCGCAGCGAGGGCGAGCCAGCCGGTGCCGCCGACCGCCTCCGACGCCCCGTTCTGGAGGTGGGCCAACGTGATCGGCGCGGCGGCGTACAGCGTGCCGGCGACGTACCCGTTTCCCCTCCACGCTTCCCCCAGCCGGTGCGCGGCGACGCCCGCGAAGACGAGGTGGCCGAGCGCGAGCGCCGTCCACGCCACGGCGGGGCCGAGCGTGAGCACCAGGGGGAGGCCGAGGAGGCCATCCACCGGGTCGGCCGGCCAGAAGGCGCCGCCATCGGGGAAGTTGAGGTAGCCCTCCACGGTGGAGGGGAGGCGGCCCTCGACGGCACACTGGGCGGTGAACCACAGGGACCACATCGCGTCGGCGAGATCGGTGCGCGGGGCGCCGGGGATCGCGGAGATCGGGTGGATCGCCGCCGGCCAGGTGAGGGCGACGGCGACCGCGGCGTACCAGCCGAGCGGGGCCAACCAGCGGCGGGAGAAGGACACGGGCCATCCTCAGCCGTCACGGGCGCCCCGTCAAGCGGTCGGGGGACGGGTTTCGTGATACCCGGCGGCCTCCCCGGAGCCCCCCGTGTACCTCATCGCGATCGAGCTCACCGCTCGCCCCGCCGACCAGTACCCCGACCTCGAGAAGGCCATCAAGGCCCTTGGAAACTGGTCCAGCCGCATGAAAGGTGTGTGGCTGGTCGAGTCGCGGTTCAACGCGGCCCAGATCCGCGACCTGCTCAAGCCCACGCTCGTGGCCGGGCGGGACAAGCTCTTCATCGCGCGGATGACCACGAACTGGGCCGGCACCGGCATGGGTGATGGCTTCCAGGACTGGATGAACCGCCGCAAGTTCACGCCCTGATCGACGGCGCCATGAACGACCTCCGCAGCCGGCTCTCCGCCCTCGCCCACAACCTCTGGTGGTGCTGGAACCCCGACGCCATCGCGATTTTCCGGGCGCTCGACCCCGATCGTTGGCGGGAGCTCCACCACAACCCGGTGCACCTCCTCCACGAAGTGTCGGACGAGGCGCTCGTCGCGCGCACCTCGCCTGGCCACCTCGCCCGGGTGGAGGCCGCGTTGGCGGCGTACCTCGGCGCGAAGGAGACCTGGGCCACCGCGAACGTGCCGGGGCTGGTGAAGCCGGTCGCCTACTTCTCGATGGAGTTCGCGCTCCACGAGTCGCTGCCCATCTACTCCGGCGGCCTGGGTGTGCTCGCGGGCGACCATGTGAAGTCCGCTTCGGACCTTGGTTTGCCCTTCGTGGCGGTGGGCTTGTTGTACC
Organism: uncultured Pseudomonadota bacterium; assembly: GCA_903921785.1. Taxonomy (GTDB): domain Bacteria; phylum Myxococcota_A; class UBA796; order UBA796; family SXON01; genus SXON01. The sequence continues at coordinate 55,224 of CAIXRH010000055.1, read as the reverse complement.
GCGAAGGGTACTTCAAGCAGGTCATCGAGTACGGCGGTCAGGTGCCGGCGTACCCGCGGGTCCCGCTCGACGTCCTGCCGCTCCAGAAGCTCAACGTGCGCGTGGAAGTGCCGCACGGTCGCGGCAGCTACGTCGCCACGGCCTGGGAGCTGAAGGTCGGCCGCGTACGCCTCCTCCTGCTCGACGCCGACCTCCCCGAGAACCCCCCCGAACACCGGCTGCTCTCGCACCAACTCTACGGGGGCGACGAGGTGATGCGCATCCGTCAGGAGGTGCTGCTCGGCATCGGCGGCGTGCGCCTTTTGCGCACGCTCGGCATTGATCCAGGCGTCGTGCACATGAACGAAGGCCACTGCGCCTTCGCGGTGCTCGAGCTCTGGCGCGAGGGCATCGCGGCGGGAATGTCGAAGGCCTCGGCGTTGGCGGCCACCAAGGCGAAGTGTGTGTTCACGACGCACACCCCGGTCCCCGCCGGCCACGACCGGTTCAGCTGGGAGCTGAAGAACCCGGCGCTCGTCGGGATGCGGCTCTCCATGGGGCTCCCGGAGGGCGCGATCATGGACCTCGGCCGGGTGGAGCCGGGGGACGTGCACGAGACCCTCTGCATGACCGTCCTCGCGCTCCGTGGCTCCCGCGCCGCCAACGGCGTGAGCGCGCTGCACGGCCAGGTGAGCCGCGAAATGTGGACGGCCCTCTGGCCCGATCGCCAGGTGGAGGACGTGCCCATCGGCCACGTCACCAACGGCGTGCACGTGCCGAGCTGGATCCACCAGGCTGTCGCCCACCTCCTGGATCGGACCAACGCCGGGTGGCGCTCCGGCGCCCCCGTCTCGCTCGACGGGGTGAGCGACTACGAGCTGTGGACGATCCGCAACGATCTCCGCGGCAAGCTGCTCATGCACGCGCGGCGGCAGACCGGCCGGAACACCCTGCCGGGGGACTCGCTCTGCATGGGCTTCGCGCGGCGGTTCGCTCCGTACAAGCGGGGCAACCTCCTGTTCTCCGACCCCGACCGGCTGGCGCGGCTGCTCTTCCGGCACCCGATCCACTTGTTCTACGCCGGGAAGTCGCATCCGAAGGACGAGCCGGGCCTCGGGATCATCCGCGAGGTCCTGAAGTGGACGCGCGACGATCGTTTCCGCGGCCGCGTGGTGTTCCTGCCCGACTACGACATGGAGCTCGGCCGGCGGCTCACCCAGGGGGTAGACCTCTGGTTGAACCTGCCCCGTCGCCCGCGTGAAGCGAGCGGCACCAGCGGCATGAAGGTGCCGCTGAACCTCGGGGTGAACGCGAGCGTGCTCGACGGGTGGTGGCCTGAGGCGTACGACGGCACCAACGGCTTCGCGGTGGGCGAGCCGGTGGAGTACGCCAACGCGGATGAGCAGGACGCGGCGGACGCCGAGAGCCTGTTCACCATCCTCGAAGAGCAGGTCGTCCCTGAATTCTTCGACCGCGACGCGCAGGGCATCCCCCGCGCCTGGGTCAAGCGGATGCGTCGGAGCCTGGAGACCTGTCTCCAGCGGTTCCACACCGACCGCATGGTCGGGGAGTACGCCCGCCGGTACTACACCGTCGAAGGCTGATTTTCATCTGGGCGATGGCCGGATCACGGTCCGCTCGACGGGCCGCCCTGCTTGGCCATCGCGGCGCCGCTGGGCGGCCCCGGAGTCGCACGGTTACCGGGAACGGAACGGGGTGGCCCGGACGGCGCTGGGTGCCTCCGTAGGTCCGCCGCTCCCCCACGGGCGACCATGACCGTCCTCCTCGTCCTCTGCGCCCTCGCCTACGCCGGCTCCGGTCCGATCGTGGTGGGCGGCGTGCTGCCGTTGACGGGGGACGCTGCGGCCTTCGGCACCTCGGTCTGGTACGGCGCCTCCCTGGCGATCGAAGAGCACCCGCGCATCGGGGCCTCGCCGGTGCTGCTGCGCGTGCATGACGACGGCAGCAACGCGTCGGGCGTCCCGCCCGCGCTCGAGGCGGCGCTTGCGGAGTCTCCCGCCGCCCTCCTGGGGGAAGTGTCGTCGTCGCGGACGATGCTGCTGGTGGGGCCCGCCGAGGCGGCCGAGGTGCCGCTCGTCAGCCCGACGGCCACGAACCCGGCGGTCACGCAGGGCACCCGCGGCGTCTTCCGGGCGTGCTTCATCGATCCCGTACAAGGCGAGGCGATGGCGAAGTTCGCCCGCCGGCTCGGCCTTCGGCGGGTGCTGCCCGTGGAGGACGTCGACACTCAGTACACCGCCGGCCTGGTCCGTGCGTTCCGTGAGGCCTTCGTGCCCCTCGGGGGGGAGCTGCTCCCCACGGCGACCTACCACTGGGGCGACGTCCGCTTCGACGAGGTGCTGGACCAACTCCAGGCGACCAACCCGGACGCGGTGTACGTCCCCGGCTACTACACCGAGGTCGCGCTGCTGATGCGCGCCGCCCGCGAGCGGGGGTACCGCGGCCGCTTCCTCGGGGGCGACGGGTGGGACTCGGACCACCTGATCGAGGTGGCGGGGACGGCCGCACGTGGCGCCCTCTTCACCAACCACTTCCTCGCCGACGATCCGCATCCACGGAGTCGGCGCTTCACCCAGACGTTCGCGGCCCACTTCGGACGCCCCGCCGATGCGCTCGCCGCGCTCGGCGACGACGCGATGGGGATGCTCCTCGCGGCGGCGGACGCGCTCCCGGCGGCGACGCAGGCCGACCTCGCTTCGGACGCCGCGCCCGCTGCCCAGGTGTCCGCGCGGCGGGAGCTCCGCGAGGCGCTGGCCCGGACCCAGGACTACCCGGGCGCCACCGGGCCGATCACCATGGGTTCGGACGGAAACCCGCGAAAGACGGTGGTGATCGTCACGCCGACCCAGGCTGGCGGCCGGTACCGCGGCGTGGTCGCTGCTCCATGAGCCCTTCTCGCCCCAGCGGCTCCTCGACCGCCGACGCCGGCCGGTCGGCAAGCCCTGGCCCGACCTCCACCCCCTGGGCACCCTCGGCGTCGTCCCGGGTTAGCGCGCGTTCGTGCTGACCCTCCTGCTCCTCGCCTGCGCCCCCGAGGCTCCGCCCGCGCCGTGTCCGCTCGCGACGGACCGCTACGTGATCACGGAGGATGGCGCCACCATCGCGCTGCACCACCACCCGGGGAAGGGCCCCCCGGTGATCCTCGTGCACGGTATCTCCAGCAACCACACCTTCTGGGACCTCGACGAGGATCATTCCGCGGCCCGCTGGCTGGTCCGGCAGGGTTTTGACCCCTGGCTCCTCGACCTCCGGGGCCACGGCAACGCGCGCACCACCGAGGACGGAACGCCGCAGATCAGCGGCTGGACGGTGGACGATTACGGCCGCTACGACGTCGCCGCCGCGGTGTCGTTCGTGCAGGACGTGACCGGCTACGCCCGCGTCGGGTACGTGGGCCACTCGATGGGCGGGATGGTCGGGGGCATCTACGTCGCGAACGGCGGCGGGAAGAACCTCTCGAGCTTCGTGGTGGTGGGCAGCCCGGCCACCTTCACCAAGGACACGAAGCTGGTGCGGGTGGCGATGGGCGTGCTCAAGGCCGCCGGCGCGGGGCTCTTCTGGGTGGAATCCGGGGTGGGCGGCGATGCCGCCGCGGCGCTCGGACCCGCCACGCCGGGGCAGCTCCAGTACCGCCTCTACAACCGCGACCACTTCCGCCCGGAGACCGAGCGGCGGATGCTCCGGAGCGTGGCCTCCCCGATGTCGCGGGAGGAGATGCAGCAGATGGGGCGGATGATCGAGGACGAACGGTTCGAGAGCGTCGACCGCACCACCGACTGGACGGCGGCGTTCCACACCACGAACACTCCGGTACTGGCCATCGCCGGCGGCGCGGACCAGGTCGGTCGGCCCGACTGGGTGCGCCCTTGGGTGGCCGGCGATCCGTCGAAATACGTGGAAGTACCTGGGTATGGACACCTCGATCTCGGCCTCGGGGAGGACGCGGAGCAGGACGTCTTCCCGCTCATCGGGGCGTGGCTGGCGGAGCATCCCGGCGAGCGGCGGGTGCCGCGCCCAGAGTGAGTCGCCACCGGGCGTCCGCCCCCTGGCCGTGGCGGTGGGCGTGCTTATCTGCGCGGCCATGACCCCCCGCCCCCCCGCGCTGCCCGCCGTCGTCGCCTCCCAAGATCGCTTCCACTCCGACACCGTGGCGGAGGTGAAGGCCGCTGTCGCCAAGGACGCCGTGGTGGTCGTGGGGATGGGGTGGAACCCCCACGTCGGCAAGGCGCGTTCGATCCTCACCGCGAAGGGCACGCCGTTCACCTACCTCGGCTACGGCAACTACCTCTCGAAGTGGAAGCAGCGCCTCGCGATCAAGCTCTGGTCGGGCTGGCCCACGTTCCCGCAGATCTTCGTGCACGGCGTCTTCATCGGCGGCCGAACTGACATGGAGAAGCTCATCGCCTCTGGCGAGTTCGACAAGCTGGTCGCCGCGGGCCGCCAGGGCTGAGGAGAGTCCGTGCACCGCCTCTTCGCCATGCCGTTCGCCGCGGTGTACCGGGCCTACGTCGCCAAGGTCGAGAAGAAGGGGCGCACACGCGCCGAGCTCGATGAGGCGATCCGCTGGTTCACTGGGTACGACGCGGGAGCCCTGGCCGCGCACCTGGAGGCGGGCACGACCGTCGCGGACTTCTTCGGGCGCGCCACGCTGAATCCTCGCTCGGCGCTCGTCACCGGGGTGGTGTGTGGCGTGCGCGTGGAGGCGGTGGAGGACCCGCTCATGCGGACCGTCCGCATCCTGGACAAGCTGGTCGACGAGCTCGCGAAGGGCCGACCGATGGCGAAGGTCCTCCGCGCGTAGGCCCCTCTCGGCGACCTACAACCGCGGCGCCGACCCTGCGGTGACCTCTTCCCGGGTGAGCTGGTACTCCTTCTCCGGGGCGAGCCCCTTGCGGAACTGCACGAGGATGATCGCCAGACCCGTGAGGAAGAGCGGGATGGACATCACCTGCGAGGTGGTGAGGCTCACGGCGCCGTGGCTGATGTCGGCGAACCACGCGGTTCCACGCACATCATCGCCGCGCAGGTTCTCGTTGATCGGGCGCCAGAACGAGTAGAGGATGAGCGTGGTGCCGAGCACCTGCCCGTCGAACGCGCGACGGCGCCAGAGCCAGGACATGGTGAGGAAGATCCCGAAGGTGGCCATCGTCTCGTAGAGCTGCGTGGCCATCACGACGAGGTGGTTCTTCCCCACGCCGTTGTTGGTCATCTCCAGGAGGAACGGCGCCCCGGGGACGAGCCAGAGCTGACCGCCGGCGTGCGGCGACTGGGCGAACCAGTCGGGGAACAGCGCGATCGCATTGTCGGGCAGCGCGTGTACGGCGCCGTGGCAACACCCGGCGAAGAAGCAGCCGAGCCGGCCGATGGACACCCCGAGCATCACCGCCGGCATCGTGGCGTCGGACATCTTCAGCGCGTTGATCCCGCGCGAACGGGCGTAGATCCAGCCGCCGATGCCCGCGAGCATCACGCCCCCGAGCAGCGCGAAGCCGCCCTGGGAGAGGTTGAAGTAGATGAGCGGGTTCTTGAAGAACTTCTCCGGCTCGGCCATCGTGAAGTGCAAGAGCCGCGCGCCCGCGAGCCCCGCCACGATCGCGATGAGGTACAGCCACACCATCTGATCAGGGTTGATCCCTGCCTTCTTCGTGCGGTTGTGCACCACCCAGGCCGCGGCCGCGAACGCCAGGGTGACCATCACCCCCCAGGTGTTCACCGAGAGGGTGCCTTCGGCGGGCTGATAGAGCGTCTTCCACATGCTGCGTGCCTAACCACCGACCCGGAGCGGTGGCGTCAGAGATCGTCAGCCGGAGCGCGGCCCCTTGACGCTGCCCGCCCGACGGCGGTCGGCGGCGCTCGCCCGACAGCCGTCGGAGCGGTCGCTGGTTTCGCCAGGTTCTCCGTACGGCATGGCCCGTGCACTGTCGCGGCGCATGACCCCGCTCCCCGACGCCTACCTCCGCCACGGCCCCGAAGGCTGCGGCGACGAAGAGCTCCTCAGCCTGCTCGCCGGCAGCCGCCGCCTCGGCGCAGCACTGCTGACCCACTTCGGCTCCCTCGCCGCGGTGGCGCAGGCTTCCCCCGGGGCGCTCCGGGTGGTGCTCAGCCGCGCCCGGGCCGCCCGGGTCCACGCCGCGTTCGCCGCGGCCCGCCGTGCCTTCATGGGCGCACCCCCTCGCGGCCTGGTGCTCGGCCCCGCCGACGCGGCGGCGTGGCTGGTCCCCCGGCTGACCGGCCTCGGCCACGAAGAGCTCCACGCGCTCTTCGTGGACACCCGCGGGCGCGTGCTCGCGGTCTCGCGGATGAGCCAGGGAAGCGTCGACCACACCGTGTTCGACGTCCGCACGATCCTCGGCGAGGCGCTCCGCGTCGGCGCGCGCGGGGTGGTCCTCGGCCACAACCACCCGAGCGGCGAGCTGGAGCCCTCGGCCGAGGACCTCCTGGTGACGAGGCGGATCGAGGAGGGCGCGATGCTCGTGGGCGTGCAGGTGCAGGACCACCTCGTCGTCGCGCACGGCCGCTGGACGTCGATGGCCGAGCGCGGCGAGCTCGGCCGCGCCGACGGGCCGCGGCGCTTCGGGGCGGGACGGGCGACGGTGAGTTGAGCCGCGCCAGCGCCGCCGGCTACTCCATGCCCCAGCGCTTGAGCTTGTAAAGCAGCGAGCTACGTGGAATCCCCAGGAGGCGGGCGGCGACGGTGCGGTTGTCGGCCGCGCGCCGGAGCGCGTCCATCACCACCTCGCGCTCGGCCTCCTCGATGGTGTTGCGGCCGGCGGGCGGGGGCGTCTCCGCATCCAACGGCGAGAAGACGAGGTGCGCCGGCTCGATCAGCGGCCCATAGAGCACGAAGGCGCGGGTGAGCACGTTGCGGAGCTCACGGGCGTTGCCGGGCCAGGCATACTGCTGGAGCGCGTGCATCGCCTCGGCCGTCACGCGGATCTGAGGGTGCAGCTTCTGCGCGATCGTCGTGGCGATGGCGGGGATGTCCTCGGGGCGCTCGCGCAGCGCGGGGAGGCGCACCGCCAGGACCGCGAGGCGGAAGTAGAGGTCGCTCCGGAATTTGCCCTCGCGGGCGGCTTCGTGGAGGCGGCGGTTCGTCGCCGCGACGATCCGCACGTCCGGGAAGGTGGGCTCGGCGCCGCCCACGCGGCGCACTTCCCCGGTCTCCAGGGCGCGCAAAAGCTTGGCCTGCGCTTCGTCAGGCAGCTCGCCCACCTCGTCGAGGAAGAGGGTGCCGCCGTCGGCGCGCTGAAAGGCCCCGTCACGGCGGTCGGCCGCGCCGGTGAACGCGCCCTTCTCGTGGCCGAAGAGCTCCGACTCAAACAGGGTGGGGGTGATGGCGCCGCAATTGACGGCCACGAAGCGGATGCCCGCCCGCGGGGACGCGTCGTGGAGGCCGCGAGCCGCGAGCTCCTTTCCGGTGCCCGACTCGCCGATGAGCAAGACCGGCGCGTGGTGGGCGGCCATGCGGCGGAGCAGCCCGAAGGCGCTCCGGGCGAGCGCGCTGGTGCCGACCATCTCGCCGAAGCGCTCGGCCTCGGGTTGATCCACCCGCGCGTCCCAGTCCAGGCGGAAGAGGGTCTCCCCGATCCGCACCTCTTCCCCGGGGAAGACGGGGGTGACGTCGCGGATGCGTTGTTCACCGAGGAACGCCGCGCCCCGCCCGGGCTCCACCATCGAGCGCCCGCCGGAGAGCCGCACGCGCACGTGGTCCGTCACCAGGGTGGGGTCGGGCAAGACGACGCGGCTCCCCTCGCCGCCGACGGTGATTCGGCTGCCGCGCAGCTTGAACCGCTTGCCTTTCCCGGGGCCTTCCACGACGCGGAGGGAGGCTTCGGCCACGGCGAGGCCCTGCCCCGCGTCCACCAGCTCCTCATGACGGGCTTCGGGCTGCGCTTCTTCGGTGGGCGCCTGCTCCTCCGCGGCGGTGAGCTCCACCCGGGCGTGGAAGGGCCCGATGCGCACCACGTCCCCGTTGGCGAGCGTGGCCCTCCGTTCGCGGGTGCCGTTGACGAAGGTGCCGTTGCTGCTGCGGTCGATGAGGGTGACCCCGTCCTCCGTCACGTCCACCACGCAGTGAGAGCGGCTCACCGCGTCGTCGGGGAGCACCACGTCGTTGTCGTCGGTGCGGCCGATGCGGGTGCGCGCCGGGCGGAGCCGCCACGCGAAGATCGGCTCGGTGGCCAGGCCGGGCTCGCCGCGGAAGAACGTCAGCCGACCGACCATGCGCGCTCCGTCATCCCAGGGCAGCCGCGTCGAAGAACCGCCCGAGGCCCGCAGCGAGGGCCTCGGGGGCGTACCCGCTGAGCGGGACGTGGAGGAACGCGGCGGGCAGCTCGGCGCGCAGCGCACGGTACAGCCACGAGTTGCACACATACTCGCCGGCGTCGTCGCTCACGGGGAGGCGGAGAGCCATCGCCAGGGGCACGGCCCAGTCGCACTCGAGCGTCGACGCGCCCGCGCCGTGATCCGTGAGCACCACGTCGTCGACATCCGGGACCGAGGCGCTGGCGAGATTGCGCCCGTAGCGCTCAACCATCGGTCCCACCCGCCCGGTCGCGACGCCGATGCCGAGCACGAAAACGGGTTGTACCTCCGCGATGACCGAGCGGGTAAACTCGTACGATCGTCCATAGCTGACCGGCATCGTCCGACCGACCACGGTCAGGTTTTTCGCGCCGATCCTCAGGCCATCGACCGCGCTCGCGATGCGCGCGGACGGGTTCTCCGGCACTGGGCCGAACGCACCGAAGCCGAGCACCACGACAGTCATCACGGCAGCGTACCACGGTCTCCCGTCGGCGTCGGTCCGCGATACGGGATCCGATGATCGTCCTGCTCCTCCTCCAGGCGTCGTGTACGCCCATGCTCGCGCCGGTCTCCGACGCCCGCCCCAAGGCCGCGCCGGCCGTTCCGGTCGCGGCGACGCCCGTCGCCCCGCCGGTGCCGGAGGCGCTCGGGCCGACGGCGCCGGTGCTCTCCGACGGAGCCACCTGGAGCCCGGACGGCGCGGTCTGGGCCCGGTACCGGGAGCTTGCCCATGCCGACCAGGCGCACATCTACGGCCGGCTGGTTGAGCTCTGCGATGGCGCCGGCAATCGACTGGCCGGCTCTCCAGGGCAGAAGCGGGCGGAGGCGATCGGCGGGAAGTGGCTGGAGGCCGACGGGCTCAAGGTCCTCCGCGACCCGGTGAAGCTCCCCGCCTGGATTCGTGGGGAAGCCGAGCTCACGATGCTCTCCCCGCGCGCCGAGGCGCTGCCGCTCCTCGCCCTGGGCAACAGCGTGGGCACCCCTGAAGGCGGCGTGGACGCGCCGGTCGTGGTGATCCGCGACTTCGCGGAGCTGAGCCCGGCGGTGAAGGGCAAGATCGTGCTCTACAATCACCCCATGGTGCCGGGGACCCCGTCGATCGACCACTACGGGGACGCGGTCGCGTATCGTGCCGGTGGCGCCTCGAAGGCGGCCGCGTTCGGCGCGGTGGCCGTGCTCGTCCGGTCCGTCACCACGCGCTCGCTCTCCACGCCCCACACCGGCGTGCTCGGCTACGACGACGCCCAGCCGAAGGTCGCCGCGGCGGCCATCACCCCGGAGGACGCCGATCGGATCGCCCGCCTCGCCGCGGCGGGGGAGGTGCGCCTGCACCTCCGCATCACCGCCCACATGGAGCCCGACGTGGACGGGCTCAACGTCATCGGCGAGCTCCGGGGAAGCACGTGGCCCGATGAGATCGTGGTGGTGGGTGGGCACCTCGACAGCTGGGACGTCGGCCAGGGCGCCGCGGACGACGGCGCCGGCGTCGTGGAGAGCGTCGAAGCGCTCCGGTTGGTCGCGAAGCAGGGGCAGCCGAAGCGGACGATCCGGGTGGTGCTCTTCGCCAACGAAGAGAACGGTCTGCGCGGCGGCAAGGGCTACTTCGCTGAGCATGGCACCGAGCACCACGTGGCCGCCGTGGAGTCCGACCTCGGCGGCGGCGGCCCCCGCGGCTGGGGCTTCACCGCCTCCCCCGAGCAGCGCGCGTGGCTCGATCCGATGCTCAAGGGCGCCGGGATGTTCGTGAAAGAAGAGGGTGGCGGAGCCGATATCTCGCTGCTCGTCAACGACGGGGTGCTCGGCATCGGCCTGCTCCCCGACGACAGCCACTACTTCGACGTGCACCACACCGCGGCGGACACCGTGGACAAGATCGACCCGGCGGCGCTCGCCGACAGCACGGGCGCCATCGCGGCGCTGCTCGACCAGCTGGCCAACGCCCCGGCCGCGCCCGCGAAAGCGCCGGTTCGTACCAAGTAGGCCTCCAGATCGGAGACGACGAGACGGTCGAGGGGCTGGGGGCGCTTGGTCGGCTTGCCCCCCCGGACCGGTCGGCGGTCGCGGTGCCGCCGTCGGCGGGCATGGCGGGCCGGGCGGGCTACTTCGCCGTGAACGCGGTGTACAGCGCCGCTACGTTTCCTTCGACGCGCGCCGCGCCGAATGGGGAGGAACCGGCGTTGGCGGTGAGCCAATGCCCGAGGCCAGGGCTAGCGTCGAGCGCGCGGGCCCACGACTCCGGGGCGGGCGCGACCACGTCGGCCTGGACGGTGGTGCGGACCCGCCACGCGCCGAGCAGGCGATCCGCCTGCCAGCGCGGCCCGACGGCGACCACCTTGTCCAGCCCGGGCGGGGGGCTGAAGCCCGCGGCGGCGAGGGCGTCGGCCGGCGGCGGCTCCACGGGCAAGGGGGTGCCTTCCAGCGACACGATGTGCGGCGTGGTACCCGCGGCGCAGAAGAGTGTGGCGCCGATTGAGCCAAACAGCCGCTCGCAGGCGGGGTCCCCGATGGTGGTACGGAGCGCGCCGCTCGCGATCACCGACCAGCCGGGGCGCACTGCGAGCACCCGGCTGCTGTCGTCGTCGGCCCGCACCCAGTGCGACAGCAGCGAACCGTCGGGCTGGGTGGTCCACACGATCCAGTCGCCGACGGCGGGCCGGGCGTCCACCAGGCCGGCCCATGGATCTCCGCCGACGGCCGTCGCGAGCCAGGCGCGGAGCGGCTCCGCTTCGGCGCGGGCGAGCAGGCCGCCCCAGCGCTGCTTGGCGAGCGTGCGGTCCCCCGCCTCGGCGGCGTCGAGCATGGCGAAGAGCATCCCGATCGGCGAGGGCGTGGCCTCCTCGGACGGGCAGTTCACGGAGAAGGGGAAGGCCTGGGTGGACATCCCGGGCGTGCGCAAGACCAGCGCGAAGCGGGTGAAGGGGTCGCAGTGACCGGGGAGGCCGAGCGGGCTCGCCGTGGTGGCCACCCGTGCCGTGTGGTTCCCCGCGGCGGCGACCATCCGCAACAGCCCCGCCTCCGGGCCCGGCGGCGCCACCCCCACGCGCTTCGCCAACTCCTCGCCGAGCGGGGCGACGTCCACGAGCCGGGGCGCGCCGTCGTCGTCGTACTTCACCACCTGGAGCGTCCACCACTCGCTCGTCTCGCCGCGGCCGGCACCCGGGAGGTTTACCCCCACCGTGGGGTGGACCTCGGCCGCCGGGACGCCGGCCGGCAGGACCAGCGTGTCCCCGGTGACCGGCACCGAGTCCAGCCGCCGGGGCTCACCGCTGGGGCTGATGAGGTAGATCCCGGCGTTGTTCTGGACGATCGACTCCCACGCCTGCGCGCGCATCTGCGAGTCGGGGTGCTCGGCGAGGAACGCCTCGATCGCCTGGGGGCTGCCGGCCCGCGCCGCGTCGTCGAACGCCCACGCCTCCTCCTGCTTCCGCGCCTGATCGAGGTAGGGGCTGTCCGGGTAGCGGGCGATGAACGCCTTCATCGCGGTGGTGGTGCCCTCGCTCTGTGCGGCGGCGAACGCGAGGTCCCACAGGCGGGTGCGCGCACTGGAGGCCTGGGGCCAGTCCTTGAACCGGGCGAGGTAGGCTTCCCAGCCCGCCACGGTGTCCTTGTCCTTGGCCACACAGTAGCCGGCCTCGGCGCGAATCCGACGGAGGTCGGCGTCTTCGCCGCCGAGCTGGTCTTTGTCCTCCCACTCGTCGACCTTTGCCACGGCGTCGGCACACTTCCCGGCGTCGGCGAGCTTCTGGACGACGTCTACCTTCTTGGCCCAGGCAGGCGCGCAGTAGAGCAGGGCGATCGCGACGAGGACGGGGGGAGCACGCACGGTCGGGACGACTAACCTGCCGCGGCCAGCGCCTCGGCCCGGGCCTCGAACGCATCGAGCAGGTCCGGGAGGGTGCGGGTGGCGCCGAACTTGAGCACGGCGGCCGGGACTCCGCCGGCCGCGCTCCACCACTGGTGCGCCACCAAGGTGCTGCCGTCGGGCGCGGGGGCCACGCTCCACCACCCCGCGCTGGAGTCCTGCCACTCGGCATCGCCGTGGAAGCGCGCGATCTGGGTGAGGAAGGGCGTGGGGTCGACCTTGGCCCAACAGGTGGTGAAGCTCGCGCCGTGGTCGACCGCCTCCACCGCGGCCACGATCTGCCGGCGAACCCGCACCGCGCCGAAGAGGAACCCGACGTTCACTTGCAGGTAGAGGTGGGCGGCGTCGAGCCGCTCGACGAGGTCGTAGCCGAACTTGTCGGGTACCCAGTCGTCCTGGTGTTCGGGGTCGCCGAGCACCCGCTTCCACGCCGCGTAGGGCGCCGACGCATGCATCGCGAAGCGGGCGCCGATGACGGTGTCGCCGTCCAGCTTGCCTTCACCGGTCACGAACGCCTTGCCGCTGCCGGGCAGCGCGGGTGCGGCCAGGGTGGAGAAGATCGGCGCGTCGCAGCCGAAGGCGAACGACAACGATGCGGTGAGCAGCAGCATGGGCCCCGGGTCACCATACTCGCCGCGACTGGGCGCTGTCGATCCGTTCGGCGTTTTTTGGAGGCGGTCGCCCCGCCCGGTGGCGCCTTCCTTGATACCCGCCGGCCGATGAAACCCGACGTGCACGTGGTGACCCCGGAGGGCTGGCTCAGCCGCGGTGAGGCGTTTGTGCGCGGGCAGGGCGAACAGCTGGCCGTCTTCGGCGGGATTCCCGGCGAGGCGGTGAAGGCGCGGGTGTTCGGGCGCCAGGGGCACCAGGTGCGCGCGCGGGCGCTCGGCCCTGCGGGCGCGCCGCATCCGTCGCGGGTGAAGCCCCTGTGCGAGAAGTGGGGCCCCTGCGGCGGCTGCCCGTGGATGCACCTCAACGCGGACGGGGAGCGCGCCGCGCACGCCGACCTGTGGCGGCAGGGGTTCTCCGAAGCCAAGCTCGACCTCGATCCCGGTCCGCTCCACCAGGTGCCTGGAGAGCTCTCTGAGGTGAGGGTGCACTACGGGGTCTCCGACCGCGGCCAGCCGCGCATCGGGGTCACGGCCCGCGAGGGCAACGGCCTGGTGGCCATCCCCGACTGCCTCAAGCTCTCCCCGCTGATGCGCAGCTTCATGGGTGCGGCCGTCGCCACGCTCCGTACCGCAGACGTGCCCCCCAACGGGCCGATCCTCGGGCTTCGCGCCCGGGAGGTCAACGGCGAGCTGCTCGTCGGCGTGAAGGTGCCGCGGTACTCGCCGGTGGTCTCCGCGTGGGCGCCCACGCTCGCCTCCACGTTGCGGGAGCTCCGTGGGGTCGTGGCCGACTTCCCGCCGGAAGAGGACCGTATGGGCCTCGGGGTGCAGAAGCTCTACGGCAGCGACACGATCGACTGGGCGGCGCTCGGCCTCCGGTTCCGGCTCGGCATCGAGGAGCACCTCCCCCGCCACCTCCCGGCCTACGCCGCCCTGCTCGAGGCCGCGCCCCGGGTGCTCGGGATCGTGGAGGGCGACGCCGTGCTCGACCTCGGCGCCCACGTGGGCACCCGCACGGTCGTGCTCGCCCGCGCCAGCGGCTGGGCCCTCGGCGTGGAGACCGACGACCGTGCCCGCCTCCGCGCGGTGGAGAACGCTTCGCGCAACGGGATCGGCGCCGAGTTCGTCGGCGACTCGTGGCCGGAAGCGGTCGCAGCCGCCGCGCCGCGCCTGATGGGGCGTCGGCCGCTGGTGTGGATCGACACCGGAAGGAAGGAGCTCGGCGCCCGCGTCGTGGAGGCGGTGCAGTCGGTCGACCCGCGCCGGGTGGTGCTCCAGGGCAGCAACCCGCCCGCGCTGGCTCGCGAGCTGGCGCGCTGGTTGGGGCTGGGCTGGGAGTTCGGGGGGATGGAGCGTTGGGATGTCGATCCCCACGCGCCGTTCGCGGAGGCGGTGGCGGTGCTCGTGTCGCCGAACCAGGCGGCGCCGGAGAAGCGGTCGCCGCGGCGGCGCGCGCTGCGGTAGTCGCCCGGAGTGGCTGGCCCGGTCCGCGTGCGCCCTGGGGCTTCCCGTTTGCGGCGGCGGTGAATCGTTCCCCCATCGCGACATCCGCGTCGCACTCGGGTAGTGCGCGGTCCTCGTGAGGGCCCACGAAGGTCGGTTCTACGTGGTGGCACGCAGATTGCATCGGGTGTGGGCACTCCCAGAGGTTCCCCGTGCTCTCCATCGTCGCCTTGATCGCCTGTGCCGTCGAAACCCCCGCGTCCGAGGAGGTGCTCGCGGCGCAGCTGGAGGCGCTGTCGGTCGAGGCCTCCGCCACGACCGGCACCGGCACGCTCGCGCTCACCGGCGATGACGCGGACTTCGTCGCGACCGTCGGCGATGCCGCGGTCACGGTGCACTCCCCCGCCCACAGCGATCTGAGCGCCTGGGCCGACGCCGACGTGACGATCTCCGTGCAGCTGACCGATGAGTCGGGGTTCCCGGGTGGCGCGGAGATCGCCGACGCCGACGGCGCGCTGTGGGTCGCCGAGGCCGGCGTCTCCCCGGCGTTCGCGAACACCCGCTTCGGCGAAGACTTCGCCACTTACGGCGGCGACCTCGGCCAGGAGCAGCGTGGCGACTATGTGGTGACCTTCGCGGAGGTCGTCTTCCAGACCGACGATGGCGAGGTGACCGCCACCGCAGGCGCGCCCGTGACCCTCACCCTCGGCGGCCTCGACTTCCGCGCCACGGTGATCACGGCGTACACCGCCGAACAGATCCCCGGAACGCCGGAGTACGACTGCATGGGCAAGCCGGACGTCCTCTCCTACGAGCTGGTGCGTGTCGTCGAGCCCACCGCCTGGACGCCGGTGGTGCGCCCCGATGGCCTGTCGCTCGCGAACGTGAAGGGCTGCGCGGAGGAGTAGCGACGCCGCGGCCGCGCAGCGTACCGCCAGGTCGCCGCCTCGGAGGCCAGGGGGGGCGTTGCGGGGGGGGCCTGGCCCCCCCGCCCCATGATCCACAGAACCCCTTACTGCGGCTTCGCGCCCGGCGTCGGGATGGCCTTCGTCGGGATCGGCGGACGGGGCATCCCGGGGGGCATGCCGGTGGGCATCCCCGGCGGCCCGCCCGGAGGCGCGAGGAGCGACGCCGGCGGCCCACCTTCGGCGCCTTCGCCGGGGCTCGGCGGGCTCTTCTCCTTCGCCGGAGGCTCGCGGCCCTCGAGGATGTCGAGCACCTCATCCGCGGGGTCTTCCACCACGGAGCGGGTGAGCTTCACCAGGCCCCGGGTGAAGTCGCCCTCTGCGTACCAGTCGTCCCCCGACTTGGAGACGTGGAGCGTCTCGTTCGGCTTGTCGGGGGCGGTGAAGGTGAGGTCGAACTGCGGCTCGGTGGTGGCCGGCTCCTCGCCCTTCTGCACGTAGTTCTGGGACTTGATCTTCTGGGCCTTCTCCAGCCAGTTGGCGAAGGTCTCGTCCTTCTTGCCCACGTCGGTGGTGCCGGGGGCCGGCAGGCGCTCCCACCAGTCGGCGTTGCGGTCTTCTTTGTTGTGCTGGAGCCACTCCACCTGCTTGCCGTCCTTGGAGAGCACCACGTGCGTCACCTCCTCGGGCTTGTAGGAGAAGACCGCCCGCTCCGGGAGCCGGGTGGTGGCGAACTTCAGCGGCTTGACGAGCTCGTCGTCCACCACGAAGTACTTGCTGGTCTCCCGCTGCTTCGCGTAGAGGTCCTTGGCGCCGTAGGTCTCGCCGCCGAGGTCGAGCGTGGCGGTGCGACCGCCCAGGGTCACGCCCAACGAGGTCGTGGGGTCCTTGAGGCCGAAGGTGTCGAGCTTGTTGTCGTCGACGTTGGCGAGCTCGCGCATGGCCATGAGCGGCGCGAGGCCGTCGAACAGCTTGTCACCCGCGGAGCCGGCCTTGAACGCGGTGACCTTGGTCTCCACGGGCGGCGGCGGCTCGCCTTCTTTGGCCTTCTTCTGCTTGTGCTCGGTCGCGGTGACCCAGGCGTAGGTGCCCACCGTGTCCTTGCGCATCTCGACCTTCACGTCGAGATCGGGCGAGGTGTAGGTGACGTCCTGCAGGTCGTCGCGCTTGCCGTCGAGCAGCACGACGCCCTGCTTCTCTTCCTTGCCGTCGTCGGTCGTGTAGTGGTACCAGCTCAGGCCGAGGCCGAGAACCAGGACTCCCCCGTAGATCATCCAGGGCCGGATCATGCTGCCCCCTTCTTGCGGCTGTTGACGCGGGCGGCGCCGAACGCGAGCACCAGGAGCGGCAGGACCGCCGTGGTGGCCCAGAACCACTTGGACTCGTCTTCTTTGCTGTGGGTGAGCTTGGCGTCCTCTTCGGACTCCGTCTCCCCGCCGAGCGCCGGGTCCTGGGTGAGCCAGGCGACCGTGTCGACCAGGTAGTAGGCGTTGGCGGCGTTGCGGATGAAGTAGTTGCTGGCGAGCGTCGCGTCGGAGGTGACGGCGATGCGCCACTCGCTCTTGTCCCCGCCGGCCGCCGGACCCGAAGCGACCGCGGCGATCTGGAGCGCGCCGCGCTTCTCCGTGTCCTTGTCGAACTCGAAGTTGCCGTTCAGGTCGTGGAACCAGTCGGGCATGCCCTTGACGGTGATGGTGACCTTGCCGGGATGATCCTTCGCTTCATCGAGCGAGCCCGCCCCGGGGGTGATGAGCACCGCCTCGTTGGCGTGCTTGGTCAGCGTCGTGACCGACTCGTGCGACGTGAACTTGTTGGTGCCCACGTTCTGGTGGTCGATCGTGCCGTGCTCAAGGGGGAGGAAGCTCTTGTCGGACATCACCTTGGAGGCGCCATCGAACGTGACGCCGGCGACGTCGGCGAGGCCGGACATGTCCTCTTCGCCGGGCTCGAGCATCAGGAAGAGGGCGCCGCCCTGGTCGCGGAAGGCCTTGAGCGCCGCGATCTCCTCAGGGAAGAACGGCTTCTTCGGGCCGACCACGAACACGATCGCGGCGTCTTCGGGGACCTTCTGGGCGAGGCCGTCGTCGATGCCGAGCTCCTTCACCTTGAAGTTCTGGGCCTCGAGCACCTTCTTGAGCGACTCGATGTTGCTCTGGTCGCTCTCCGCGTTCTTCCAGTAGAACTCGTCGTGGCCGACCGTGAAGTAGGCGGTGCGCTTCTCGCGGCTGAGCTTCAGGAGCGCGGTCTGCACCTTGCTGTCGAGCTTGCGGAGGTCCTTCCGGGCGGAGTCGAGCTTGTCGCCAAGCTTGATGATCTCCACCTTCTCGCCCATGACCAGGGCGATGTTCCCGTTCTCACGGACCTTCCACTCCTTGGCCTGCTCGGGCTCCATGGCGTGGTCCATGACCTCCACGGAGAGGTTCGCGCCTTCGAGGTCGTCGAAGTAGGGCTTGACCTCTTCGAGCACCTCGGAGCCGGGCGGGAAGAACAGCACGGCGCGGACGGGCTCGTTGAGCGCGTCGACCGCCTTCTTCGTGGCCTCGCCGACGGCGGTGGTCTTGAAGTAGCTGTAGTCGAACTTCTGGTTGTTCTCGTGCGCCAGCCAGTTCAGCGGGAAGAGCATCGCCACGCCGAGGGCGACGGCGAGCCCGCCATCCCACGCAGAGCGCATGCGGAGCGGGTGGACGCTGTGGGGGCTGGCCGCGAGCGTGCGGTTGAGGCCGGCCGCGGGGAGGAGCCCCACGAGCCAGACCAGCGGGATCGCGCACTGGAGGGCGGTGCGGAGGTGATCCTCACTGTCGCCTTGCTGCACGCCGAGCGCATCGAGCACGTCCCGGAGCTGCAGCACGTACAGCAGCGCGGCGGAGGCGGAGAGCGCCATGAACGCGGAGGCCATCTTGGTGGCCTGCGGGTGGCGGCCGAAGCTGCCCATCCGGGCGCCGAACGCGGCGAGCACCAGGAGCACCCCGAGCGCATCCGCCGACCAACGCATCATGTCCGCGCCTTCGAACATGCGCTCGGCGAGGAAGATGACGAAGCTCCCCATCAGGTAGAGCAGCGTGACGGGGTTCATTCCCACCTCCGGGAGGTGAGCGCCTGGGTGGCGAGGAGGAGGAACCCGAAGGTGACGGAGCCGAAGTACACGACGTTCTCGGTGTTGATCCGACCTTCTTCAAAGGGCGCGAACTGCTTCATGTAGAACGCGACCTGGGTGAAGAGAGAGTTGAACGGGGGGTCGGTGACCTTGGCGATGCGGAAGCACATCACGAAGAACATCACCACGATCGCCCCGAGCACCGCGGCCAGGATCTGGTTGCGGGAGATGGAGCTGGTCCAGGTGCCGACGGCGATCCCGGCTGAGCTCATCAGCATCACGCCGAAATAGCCCACCGCGATCTGGTCGTAGCCGATCTTGCCATTGACGAGGATCATCCCCGGCATGTACAGCGTGAGGGCCTGGAACAGCGCCATGAGCATCATCGCGCTGAGGTACTTGCCCATGACCAGCTGGCGGTCGCTCAGCGGGGAGGACTCCAGGAGCACCATCGTGCCGGTCTGCCGCTCTTCGGCGAACAACCGCATGGTGGTGACCACGCCCACCGCCAGCGAGACGCCGCCGTGGGTGTAGAAGAACTGCTTGAGCACGTCCGCAGAGTACTGCGGGGTGTTGGTGACCCCCACGGCCTGGAAGAGGACGCCGTCGAGGAGGAGGGCGACGGTGATGATCACCCAGCCCCAGTAGGTGTTGACGTAGGCCGCGAAGTCGCGCCTCGCGACGAGGAGGATGCCCCTCATGCCGTGGCTCCCTTGGTGAGTCCGAGGAAGATGTTCTCCAGCTCGGCTTCTTCTTCAACCATGCGCCGCACGCCCACCCCCGCGGTGACGAGCGCGGCGACGAGGCTCTCCCGCGCGTCCTGCGACAGCGAGATGCGGACCTTGAGGAACCCGTGGGTGTCCTCGGCGAACTCGGAGGAGGTGACCGCGGAGACCGAGCGCAACGCGCCCTCGACCGTGGCCCGATCGCCCCGCAACACCATCGTGACGCGCACCCCGGCCTTGGCCGTGGCGGCCTCGGCGAGGTCGGACTCCAGGCCCTCCGCGACGATCCTGCCGCCCGCGAGCATGAGCACGCGGTCGCACGTCTCGCTCACTTCCGTGAGGATGTGGCTGGAGATGAGCACGGTGCAGCTCTTGCCGAGCGAGCGCACCACCTGCCGCATCTCCACGATCTGCTTGGGATCGAGGCCGGAGATGGGCTCGTCGAGGATGACGACGCGCGGCTGGTGGATGATCGCCTGGGCGATGCCCACGCGCTTCTTGTAGCCGTGGCTCAGCTCGCCGATGACCCGGTTCGCCACGTGCTCGATCTGGCAGGTGCGGAGCACCTCGGGGAGGCGCGCGGCGACGTCCCGGGCGGACCGGCCCTTGAGCTGCCCGACGTACATCAGGAACTCGGTGACCGTCATCTCCTTGTAGAGCGGCGGATCTTCCGGGAGGTACCCGATGCGGGACCGGAACTCGGCGCTGGCGGACGCGAGGTCCACCCCGTCGATCTTGATGGTGCCCGCGGTGGGGATGAGCAGGCCGGCGAGCACCTTGAGCGTGGTGCTCTTGCCAGCGCCGTTGAGGCCGAGCACGCCGATGATCTCATTCTCCTGGATGGAGAACGTGAGTCCTTCGACGGCGCGCCTGTCGCCATAGTAGTGGGTGAGCCCTTCGACGGTGATCATGGGGTCGCTGGGTAGGGGTTGGACGGCCGCGCTTATGGTCGGGCCGGGGTGCCCGCCACCCGGGTGCCGAGTCTCGAAACGTCAATTGGCAGCCGCAATCAGCGCCGGAGGATCTTCCGGGCGAGCGTGCTGGTGAAGTCGTGGCCTTCGAAGAAGGCGAGCCACACGTCGTCCCCTGGCTCGCTGCCGAGCTCCACGCGCTCCACATCGTCGAACGAGAAGCCGTCGACCACCACGCGGCCGGGGCGCCGAGGGGCGTCGAGCACCTCGATCTCGATGTGGGAGCTGCTCGGCAGAACGATGGGGGGGAGCTTGGGGGCGTGGGGGCAGATCGCGGTGAGGTGGATCGAGCGCACCAAGGGGTGGCTCGCGGTGCCGCCGGCGGAGAAGCTGTAGGCGGTGCTGCCCAGCGGCGTGGCCGCGATGATTCCATCGCAGACGAGGGCATCCGCCAGCACCCGCCCGTCGACCCGCACGCGGAGGTGGCAGGTGGCGCCACTCTGGCGTTCTACGTAGCAATCGTTCACCGCGAGGCGCGAGATCGGCCCGAGGCGGGTCTCCGCGCGCATCCAGAGGCGGAGGAAGCTGTGCGGCGTCCAGGCGCCGCGCAGGAGCCGATCTCGTGCGTACTCCACAGCCCCTTCGGCGGGGAGGTCGTTCATCAGGAACCCGAGGTACCCGAAGTTGAGCCCCAGCCACGTGAGCGGCTCGGCGTGCTCCCGGATCGCCTGGAGCATCGTGCCATCGCCCCCGAGGACGAGCCCGAGGTCGGGCGGGAGGCGGAGGGGGCCAGCCGCCTCCAGGGCCGCGGCGAAGGCTCCAGCGGCGGGGTTCTTGCTGACGACGCGGGTCACGGACCCGGGATAACCCGCCGCCATGCGGTTCTGGCGCGCCCACGGCCTCGGCAACGACTACCTCGTGCTCGAAGCGGGTCCGCCGCTCACCCCCGCGCTCGTGCGCGCCGTGTGTGATCGCCACCGAGGCGTCGGCTCCGACGGCATCCTCCAGCCCGTGCCTCCCGCGGGCGCCGCCGACTACGGCCTGCGCATCCACAACCCCGACGGCAGCGAGGCCGAGAAGAGTGGGAACGGCCTGCGGATCTTCGCCCAGTGGCTGGTCCTCGAGCGGGGCGCGCCGCCGGCCTTCACGGTGTGGACGGCGGGCGGAGTCGTCCGTTGCGAGGTGGCGGGCGACGATGTGCGGGTGGCGATGGGTCCGGCACGGTCGTGGGGCCCCGAGACCTTGGCGGGCCACGAAGCCTGGCGGGTGGACGTGGGCAATCCCCACGCGGTGATCTTCGCCTGGCCGGAGGATTGGCAGCGGGTCGGCGCGGCGGTGGAGGCGAGCGTGCCCGGCCGGACCAACGTGCAGTTCGTGCGCGTCGAGGAGGGTCGGGTGTACGCCCGGATCTGGGAACGGGGCGCCGGCGAGACGATGTCCAGCGGCTCCAGCGCGTGCGCGGTGGCCACGGTGTGTGTGCGGCGAGGGCTGGTGCCGAGCCCGGTCCAGGTGCAGATGGAGGGCGGCGTGCTGACCGTCGCGGTGTGGGAGGAGCTCGATCTCCGGGGCCCCGTCGAGGCGATCGGGCGCTTCGAGGTGGATGTCGGCTGGCTACGCGCGCGCGGCGTGTAGCTTTTTCCCAGAGGGGGAAGCCGCTTCGGGCGACCGTGTTAGACGCCGGCTCCCTCCGGAGGCCATATGAAGTGGGTCATCGGTATTGTCGCGGTTCTCGTGGTGGTTTGCGGCGGTCTCTGCGCCGGCGGCGGCCTGTGGTGGTACGTCAGCAGCTCCACGGCCGAGGTGCCCCTGCCCACCGAGGTGATGCCCGAGGTGCTCGTCGCGCCCGAGGCGGTCCCGGTGCCGGTCGAAGCCGCGCCCAAGCCGGTCGACGTGGTGCCGGCCGCTCCCGCGCCCGAAGCGCCGGCCCCGACGCCCACGCCGGTCCCTGCGCCCACGCCGGCTCCGGAGGTGAAGCCGGCGCCCACGCCCGCGCCGACCAGCACCAGCGCGTCGAAGTCCACGACGTCCAGCTCCAGCAGCTCGGTTTCGTCGAGCAAGCCGGCGTCTACCCCCACGAAGTCGACGACGACGAGCTCCACCAAGCCCGCGACGACCACGACCGCCCCCACCTCCACGACGAGCACGGCCTCCACCAAGAAGCCGCCGCCGCCTGAGGAAGATGAGGAAGAAGTGGCGCCGCCCCCTGCGGATACGACCGTGGCCGTGGGCTTCGTGCTCCCCAGCGGCGGAAAGTGGGACGATCTGGTCGTCGGGGTGGACGGCAAGTCCCTCGGCAAGCGCCCGCTGCGCACCCGGGTCACCGCAGGAAACCACACCTTCACCTTCGAGTCTGACGCGGTGGACCTCAGCTGCCCCATCCAGGTGGGCAGCTCGGGCCGCACGATCATCCTCGATCAGAAGAAGAAGGCCTGCCCGCCGAAGGTCCAGTGATCCCCGATCGGCAGGGGTTCGTCCGGGTGCGGGCGAGCTTCCCCGGTAGCGTGGATCTCCGGGTCCGGGTCGGCGAGGCGGTCTACCCGGGCCGGGCCTTGGTGATCGTGGAGGGCGCGCGCGAGGTCGAGACCTTGTCCGCCCGCAATCCCGGGTATGTCCGGGAGATCCTCGTGGAGGACGGGGTGGACGTCGCCGAGGGAACGCTCCTGCTCATCGTCGAGGAGATCGCGGTCTCGTAGGCGGGATTTTGAAGCCCGACCCCCATCTGGGCGAGGCGCTGGGCCCGCTGCCTGCGCGGGCAGGGTCCGGCGCGCCTCGCGGCGCCGCTGCTGCGCCCCCGGAGCCGCACGCACGCGGCCGCCGCCGGGTCCATGCTACGGTGAAGGCGATGTCCGCGCTGCTGCTGCTCCTGCTCGTCGGCTGCGATTCCGCGCCGCCGCCCTACACCTGCGCCGATGGCACCGCCCCGACCGACTGGTTCCGTGACGACGATGGCGACGGCTACGGCCGCGCCGACCGCGTGCGCCCCGCCTGCGAAGCGCCGGAGGGCTTCGTCGCCACCGGCGGCGACTGCCTCGACGACGACACCGCCAGCCACCCCGACGCCGAAGAGCGCTGCGACGAGCTGGACAACGACTGCGACGGCGCCGTCGACGAGGACGTCGCGGAGCCGAGCGTCTGGCACGGCGACTTCGACGCCGACGGCTTCGGCGACGCCGCCACGGTCCTCGCCCAGTGTGATCCGCCCGCCGGGTACGTCGCCGACGCCACCGACTGCGACGACGGCGATGCCGACGTGCACCCGGGCGCCGAGGAATTCTGCGATGACCTCGACCAGGACTGCGACGGGGTGCCGGACGATGCCGACTCCGTGGACGCCCTGGCCTGGCACCCCGACGCCGACGGCGATGGCTACGGCGACGTGGCCACCGCCGTCGTCGCGTGTGTCTCCCCCGAGTGGCTCCTCGACGCGAACGACTGCGACGACGCCGATCCCGAGGTGCACCCGGGCGTCCCCGAGACCTGCGACGACGCCGACCGCAACTGCGACGGCGATCCCTACGCCGACGCGACGGACCCCGTCCGCTGGTACGGCGACGTGGACGCCGACGGCTACGGCGGCCCGACGCACGTCGACGCCTGCGTGGCGCCGGACGGCTACGTCGCGGTGAGTGGCGACTGCGACGACTACCACGCCGCGAAGCATCCGGGCGCGCCCGAATACTGCGACGTCGTCGACCACGACTGCGACGGCGACACCTGGGACGACGACAGCGTGGACGCGTCCACGTTCTACGTGGACGCCGACGGCGACGGCTACGGCGATCCCGCCTCGACGCAGTCCGCGTGCTTCGTCCGCGCCGGCCTCTCCGCCTCCGCCGACGACTGCGACGACGCGGACGCCACCTTCCACCCCAACGCGCCCGAGGCCTGCGACGGCGTCGATCACGACTGCGACGGCGCCGTGGACGAGCCCGACAGCGTGGACGCGCCCACCTGGTACGCGGATGCGGACGGCGACGGCTTCGGGGACGCCACCGCACCCCTGGTCGCCTGCTCTGCCCCGGTCGACACCGTCGCCGAGGCCTGCGACTGCGACGACACCGACGCTGCCTACAACCCCGACGGGCTCGACTGCATCGAGGTGAGCTGCGTCGGCGGCGAGGTGTACCTCGACGACCGCTGCGGGCTGCGCGAGGTGAGCGCCACCCTCGGCGGGACCGCTGGCGCGCCCGCCACCCTGACGCTGACGGAGCCGACCACGGTCACCTTCTGCGCGGGCACCCACTACGTGGCGATCGATGCCGCGGCCGACGTCTCCCTCGTCGGTCCCGACGGCGCCGACCTCACCAGCCTCGACCTCGCAGACGCCGCGGGCATCACCTTCACCGGCGCCCTCGCGATCGACGGGCTCACGCTGCGCGGCGCCTACGCGACCTTCGGCGGTGCGGCGATCGACGGCGCGGGCTCCCTGGTCCTCGCGTCCAGCGTGATCGCCGAGAGCGAGCTGGAGGGGTCCAGCGGCGCGATCGTGGCCGTGGACGGCTCGGTGGACCTCGTAGACAGCGAGGTTCGCGACAACCTCGCCGGCTACGCCCCGGCCGCCTCCGCGACCTGTCAGCTCGCCGTGCTCTCCGCCACCGGCGACGTGACGCTGGACGGCGCCTCCTTCGCCGACAACCAGCTCGCCTGCGAGGTGAGCGCCGGCCTCTACGCCGCCAGCGAGCTCCGCGGGTCGGTGGTCCGCGTCGGCGGCGACCTCACCGCCACCGACAGCCGCTTCACGGGCAACACTGCGCGCGCGTACTCCGCGGGGATGTCCGCCGTCATCGACGGCGGAGTGGCCGCCTGGGTCGATGGCGACGCCCGGTTCACGGGCAGCGAGGTGTCGGGCAACAGCGTCGAGGCCGCGCTCGACTGCGCGTGGAGCACCTGCGAACGCGCCGCCTACGGCGCCGGCCTCCGCGTGGACGGGGACGCCACGTTCGCCGACAGCCTCGTCGCCGACAACACGGCCAGCGCCTCCGGCACGGACGGCTGGGGGACGCCGACGCTGCGCACCTACGGGGGCGGGCTCTACCTCGGCGGCAGCCTGCTCTGCTCGAGCACCGGCGGGGACCATGGGTTCCGCGGCAACACGGCCAGCGCGGGCGGCGGCGTGTACTGGAGCCCGGGATCGTCCGCGGCCACGCTCACCTCCGCCGGCTGCGACTGGGGCGTCACCTCCGACAACACCCCCGACGACCTCGCTGGCGCCGCCTCGTGGTCGGGCGGGGACGACGAGCGCTTCACCTGCGATGCGGCGGGGAGCTGCGCGCCCTGAGCGCCCCGATCAGAGGCCGGTGTCGGGCTCATCCGCGGGGTCGAGCGCCGCGATCACCAGCCGCTCGTCGGAGGCGGTGATCGCGGTGTCGCCCCGCTGGGTCACGTTCATCACCAGCCGCAGCTCTTCGCCGGCGAGGAGCTCCGGGGGCGTGTCGCGCTCGCCATCGGCGACGGCGCTCACGTCGAGGATGCCGAGCATCCCGGCGTAGTACCCGCCACAGCGGTCGTCGGGGACCAGCATCACGTAGAAGTTGCCGTAGCTGAGCTGCGCGTCGTCGTGTGCGGGCCACTGGATGACGTACTCGACGTTCACCACCTGATCGGTGCTTTGCACGTCCACGCTGCCGAGGATGTGCCAGCCGCCCTGGGGACCGTGCACCATCGTCTGGTCGCTGCCTTCGGGCATCTCCGTCCAGACCGGGATGCCCGCATCGTCCACGCCGCTACCGCCGATCGTGGCCGTGGGCGCCCGCTCATCGCAGGGAACCGCCGACGTGTCGCCGGCCTGGCCGTTCGCGCCGTTGTCGAGCCCGGCGCCGGAGCCGCACGCGGCGAGCAGCAGGAGGAACATCACGCCTTCAGTGTACCCGCCTTCTTCTGCGCCGAGTCACAAACCATGCGCACGACGCCCGGAACGAGGCGCTGCGCGAAGGCGCTGGACCACCCGTCGAACCCGGGGATGATCTCGAAGGTGCCCGCGGCCATGCCGGAGAGCATCGAGTCCGCCACGGCGGCGGCGGGCATCGTCTTCACGTTGCCGGCGATCGCCTTGGTCTCGGCCGGCTTGTACTGGTTCTCGAACGCGAGCTGGGGCGTGTCCGTGTCCGGCGGCAAGCACACGCTCACCTTGATGTTGTGCGGCCACATCTCGCCGCGCAGGCACTGGCTGAACCCCACCAATGCGAACTTCGTGGCGGAGTAGGCCGTGTATCCGTAGATGCCGATGGCGCCGGCCATCGAGGACACGTTGAGGATGTGGCCGCCACCCTGCTTCTGGAGCGAGGGGATCAGCGCCTTGCAGCAGTGCACGGTGCCGAAGTAGTTGATGTCCATCATCCAGTGGAACTGGTCCATCGGAAGGTCCATGAACCGGCCCGGCATGACCACGCCCGCGTTGTTGATCAGCATGTCGACCGGGTGGGCCGCGGCGTGCGCCGCCGCCTTCTCCATCACCTCGGCCTCCTTGGCGATGTCGAGCTGGAGCGCGAGGGCGGAGGGCCCCAGCTTCTCCCGCGCTTCATCGAGCACGTCCTTGCGGCGCGCGGCGATCGTGACCTTGCCGCCGGCCTTCACCACCCGCTCGGCGGCGGCGAAGCCGATGCCGCTGGACCCGCCGGTGATGAAGACGTGCTTGCCCTTGAAGTAGGTGTCGATGGACATGGGGCCTCGGCTAATT
The DNA here is from genome assembly GCA_903921785.1 of uncultured Pseudomonadota bacterium. Lineage (GTDB taxonomy): Bacteria > Myxococcota_A > UBA796 > UBA796 > SXON01 > SXON01. The sequence goes on along the minus strand of CAIXRH010000055.1, from coordinate 28,690 downwards.
CGGCACGGCGTCCGGCGTCACCGTCAGCATGCGCATTGACCCGAACTGACCCAGATCTGCGAGCTGGCCGCGCCGCGCCGCGGCGGCGATCCACGCGAGCTTCGGCTCGCGCCGAGTCGGATCGCACACCACCCACACGGTGGAGCCGGACGGGGCCATTCGGGAGAGGCGCCGGAGGGAGGCGCCGAAGTCGACGCTCTCTCGCTCCAGGTCGGCCGCGGACCGCGGGGTGTGGAGCACCTGTGCGAGCAGGTCGGCGAAGGGGACGAGCGTCCTGAGCTCCACGGCGCTCGCGCCGAGGGGGCGGGCCAGCCAGAAGACGTAGCTCTCGCCCGCCAGCACGTCCCCGGGGTGGACGTGCGCCCGAAGCGCGGCGAGGCCCACGTCCAGCTCGGCCTCAGCGCCGCTGGGAGCCGCCGCGGTTTTCGAGGGGAACAGCAGCTCGGCCGCCGTGATCGGGGAGCTCGCGTGGAGGAGCACGAAGGTGCCCGCGAGGGGCAGCAGCGCCAGCTCGCCGACGCGTCCGAACCGCTCGATCGCCACCGCCACCGTCGCGACCATGATCGGCACCAGCGGCAGCCAGAAACGAGCGGAGAACGGCCATGTCCACGCCAGGAAGACGCCGATGTGGACGGCGAGCAGCAGCACGAGCGGGCGGACGCGGGCCTCCCGCCACGCCGCGAAGGCGCAGAGCGCGAGGGCCATCCCGCCGAGCGTGCGCGTGCCGGCCCCGGGCGCGGAGGGCCCGAAGTCCGGCGCGAAGAAGCCGCCGAGGCTCTCGACGCCGAAGCGGAGGTTGGCACCGACCACCGTGGCGAGGCCGTCGAGGAGGCCCGCGACGCCGCCCTCCGCGAGCCGATCCCGGTACCACCCTGGATGCACGTCGTAGGCTACGTAGTAGCGGAGGGCGGCGAGCGCGTCGGCGGTAGGAGGCGGCGCCCATGTCCGCTCCAGGCGGCTGAGCGCGACGGCCACCGCGGCCGCGAGGAGGAGGGCGCCGGCCTCGCGGCGCCGCCCGCTGATCAACGCACCCACGCCAGCGGCGCCGGCGTAGAGCACGCCGACGCTGCGGGTGTTCGCGGCCAGGACCGCGCAGACGGCCAGCGCCGCCAGCTCCGCGGGTCGGGTGGCGCCGCGGAGCAACAGCACCACCCCGGCGGTGAGCGACAGCGCGAAGAGCGGCTCGGACATCAGCTGGGGGACGAGGTCCATCGTGGTCGAATGCAACGCGAGGACCAGGCCGACGGCGACCCGTGCCCGTCCGCTCGCCCCCAGCCGGGGGAGCAGGGCGCTGACCACGAGCTGCGCGGTGAGGGCCCACAGCGCGGCGTTGACCAGCAAGATCGCCTGGAGGGAAGCGCCGAGCGCCTGGAGCGCCGCGACCGTCGCGGGCCAGGCCACCGGGTACTTCGCCACCCCGGGCGCGCCGGGGAGGACGTCGGCCACCAGCGGGCCGCCGCGCCGGAGCGCGTCGGCCATGCTGGCGTACAGCGCGTCGTCCGCCCACATCCCGACCCGGTCCGCGTGGGCGCCGAGCGCGTGGACGGCGAAGGTCAGCGGCGCCACCCAGGCGTAGGCGACGCTCGCCGCCGGCCGGCTCACTCCTCCACACATCCGTCGGAGCGGCACCACGTCGTGAAGTCGTTGCCGAAGGCATAGTCGCCGACGAGGGTGGTCACGTCGATGGGCACGTTGTCGTCCTCGGTCCCCGGCTCCCCGAGATCGGCGCGGATGAACTCGATCATCGCGTTGCCCGTGAGGGTGACGACCCCGCCGACCTCCGAGGTGTTGGCCATCACGCCGCCGCGGTCGACCACCGTCGCGAAGACCTGCACCTCCGCGACGCCGCTGAGCGCGAGCGCGGCGCCGGCGGGCGCGGTGTTGTGCTCGATCGTGGTCTCGGAGACGGAGGTGTAGGTGTAGTCCGCGCCGGCGTCGACCCGCAGGGCGCCGCCCTGGACCGTGGCCGCGTTGTAGGCCACCGGCGTGCCGTTGAACTCGAAGTGGCCCTGGTGCACCCAGACCGCCCCGCCCTCCTCGGCGGTGTTGTACTGGAGGTGGCCGTCCCACATGTAGAGCAGGCAGTCGTCGCTGGCGATGCCGCCGCCGAGGCGGGCGGTGTTGTCGAGGATCTCCGTGCCGTCGATCTCCAGGTTGGCGCCGCCTGAGCAGGAGACCGCCCCTCCCTCGTCCGCGCTGCCATTCCGGAGGGTGAACCCGCTGATCACCGAGTCGGCCTCCGCGCCGCTCACGGTCACGGCCGAGCCGGAGCCCGCGGGATCGATCGTGGTGAGCGCGGCACCGGCCGGCGCGACCAGCCGGACCGCGGCGGTGATCTCGAACCGGGCGGCCCACTCGCCTTCGCATACGTCCAGCTCCCCGGGCGTGTCGAGCTCCACCATCGTGGGGGAGGCGTCGCCCTGCGAGATCTTGGCGGTCCAGTCTTCGGGGTCGGCGCCGTCGGGGAACCAGGTGACGAGTCCGGTCTCGCCGGTGGCGGGGTCGCAGTCGGTGTCCACCCCGTCGCAACGTTCCGGCGCGCCGGGGAACGCGGAGGCGCGGGTGTCGTCGCAGTCGCTGGCGTCGAGCACCAGGCCGTCGACCGCACAACCTACGTCGGCGACACCCGCGGAGCCGAAGCCGTCGCCGTCGGCGTCGGCGTGCAGCTCGGCGACGCCGTCCACGTCGAGGTCGGCGTCGTCCACGAGGCCGTCGCAGTCGTCGTCGAGGCCGGGGGTGCTGCAGGACTCGGTCGCGCCGGGGTGGCGGGCCGCATCGCCGTCATCGCAATCGTCGCCCGCGGTCGGTGCGTCGCACTGATCCGAGGGGCGGTCGGGATCGCCATGACCGTCGCCGTCCGCATCGACGTAGCGGGCGACGTCAGGATCGCAGGCAGGATCGCACCCGGACGCGGCGAGGAGCAGGAGCGCGAACATCGCCGCACCATAGCACCGGGTCGCCCGGGCGGCGGCGCTCAGCGGCCACCCGTGGGGACGCCGGCCGGCGGGGGCACGCCTTTGCTCCCGGCGTTCACGGTGAGCGGGAGCTCCAACGTACCCTTCCCGCCCTTGCCGTCCTCCGCGTAGACCTTCACCGTATAGCTCCCGCCTTTGTCGGACTCGGAGCCCACGTAGTGGAGGTAGCCCTGGCCATCGATCGAGGCGCCGGGCGGGCCTCCCTCCACCCGCCACCGGACGTCGTCGCCGTCAGGGTCTTCGGCGGACAGCCGCAGCCCATCGAACGTGTCCTTCGGGCCGGGCACCTTCTCGATCTGCGGGTCGGCGTTGCCGATGGTGAACAGCTCGCTCTCCCCGTGCGCGGCGGCCTCGCCGTCGCTCACCTCCACCGAGACCTGCACGGTGTCGTCGCGCGAGTAGTCGGCGAGCGGGAGGTCGGGCGCGTCGTGGCCGAGCACCTCGTTGCCGTTGACCCGCCAGTGGTAGCTGTAGGTGAGCGGCTGGCCCTCGGGATCGGTGGCGTTGACGTTCACCTTCATCGTCGAGAGCTTGTTGGGCTTGGTGGGGCTGATCGTCATCCGCCGAACGATCGGGGAGCGGTTGCCGCCGCCAAAGCTGCCGTCGGGGGGGCCCGCGGCGACGTCGTCCTCGGTGGCGGCTTCCCCCCCGCGGTCGGTGCGCGCGACGTGGTGCTCCCGCTTGGGCCCGTCCGCCGGGGGCGGCGGGGCCTCGTTCGAGCAGCCCGTGAGGGCGAGAAAGATCAGCATCGTTGTCTCCCGCGAGGGCGTGAGTATAGACACAGCCGGAGCGCGCCACCTTGAGTGTAGAGCGGGTCGAGGTCCTCGAACGAGTGGAGTCCCGCTGGCGCGTCCGCGTCCTGCTGGAGGTCTCTGCGCCGCCCCGGGGCTTCACCGTGGGCTTCGTCGGCGAGGACGGAACGCCGCTCGGTCCGGCGGTCGTCGCCGCCGAGGGCATGGGGCGGGAGGTGGTCGTGGAAGTGCGCGGACCGTGCACCTTGCCCCCGGGCACGGTGGCGCGCGTGGTGCTCTACACGGATGGGATTCCCGCGGAGACGTGCGAGGTCGTCGTGGCGCGCCGCCGGGGGCTGCACGCCTGGCTCAGCGCTGATTCGCGGCTGCCGCTGGTCTCCAAGGCCCAACCGGAGGTGCTCCGGGCGTCGGATCGGGCGCGCTTGCAACAGCGTTGGTGTTGGTTCGCGGCCGAAGACGACGCGGCCCAGGCCTGCGCCCACGAGGTGCCCCTGCCCGACGAGCTGCGGGACATGCTCGCCGAGTTCGGGGTCGATGAGGACGACGTCTCCGACGAGCTCCGGGCGACGCTCCGCGGAGGCTGATCGCGCAGCCTACGCGCGGCAGACCGGCTCGAGCGGGCAGCCCGGGCACACCGCGGCGTCCCGCACGCCGCGGCACGCCCCGCTGATGCCGAGGTGCGCCAGCGCGAAGTCGTAGCGGACGGGATCGGCAGCGTCGAAGACCGCGAGCTGTCGCGTGATCTCCTCGGCGGCCGCCCACCCGGGTGAGGCGCGCCTGGTGAGCCCGAGGAACCGAGAGACCCGGAACACGTGGGTGTCGAGCGGGACGACGAGATCGGCGGGGCGGAGGTGGGTCCACAGGCCGAGGTCAGGGGCCTCAGTCCTCACGAACCACCGGAGGAGCATGCACCACCGTTTGCAGGCGGAGCCGTCGGCGGGGTGGGCGAAGAGGGAACGAAGGCCGCGGGAGGCGTCGGGCGGAAGGTGGCCGCGGAGCGTGTCGATCGCCGCGCCCAGTGACTCACGCGCCGGCCCGGGCCGGAAACACGCGCCGAGGGAGCCGGCCTGCCGTCGGGCACGCCCGAACACCCGAAAGGCCTCCGCGAGATCATGGCCGTCCAACCAGCGGTAGTAGAGGTCTGCGAAGGCGGTTGGGTCGGGGCCGTCCACCAGGGCATCCGCGAACGCGGCGGGACCGCCGCGCCGATCCGCCTCGGCCAGCGCGGCGTCGACGATCGGACCAAAGAGGTCGACCCGCCCGAACGCGAGGGACGCGGCGAACGCGCCGGCGACCTCGACGTCCCCAGGCGCCAAATAGCGCAGGGGGAACCGGATGGGATCGCGAGCGACGCCCGCCTCGACCGGCACGTGGGCCACCAGGGCGTCGAGGTAGGCCCCGAGCGCGGGCCGGCCCACCTACCGCCGCCGACGGAGGAGACCCGCCAGCGCCGCGGCGGCCAGCCACGCCGGCGCGCTCGCGGTGGCGCAACCGCCCTCCGCGCTCCCCCCGAACCGGTGTTCGGGCACGACGATCTCCACGGTGTCGGGGGCGGAGTCCTGCGTGCCGTCGTTCACCACCAGGGTGAACCGGAGCGTTCCCGGCGCCTCGATGGCGAATTCGGGCTCGGCGGTGGTGTCCTTCTTCAGCTCAACGGGGGGGCCGCCGCTCTGCGTCCAGCTGTAGAGGAGCTCCGCGCCCTCGGGGTCCGCCGAGGCGAGGCCGTTGAGCGCTACGGTGTCGCCGACCTCGGCCATCAGGCCCACGCCCGCGTCGGCCACGGGCGGCTCCCCATCGACGGGGGTGGCGGTGTCGGCGAGGGCGAAGGAAACGCAGAGCCACATGCGGGGCGGCTAACCCGAGCCTCGCGCGCGCGGCGATCCCCGCAGGAGCACGTTAGGCCGCGGACCATGCGTCCGTTCCTTGCTCGTATGCGCGCCGAAGTCGCCCGACGATTGCTGGCCCACGGGGAGGGCGCGTCGGTGATCGTCAGCGCCGTGCTCCTCGCGCTCGCGGCGCACCTGGTCCACTTCCTGTTCCTTTGCCTGCCGCAGCCCTGGTACATCGAGGACTCCGCGATCAGCTTTGCGTACGCCCGCAACCTGGTGGACGGGCACGGCCTGGTCCCCTACGTCGGCGGCGAGCGCATCGAGGGCTACAGCAACGCCCTCTGGACCTTCCTCCTCGCCGGATGCTACGCCATCGGCATCACCCCCTGGACCGCGTCCAAGGTCCTCGGCGGGTTCTTCGGCGCCGGCGCGCAGCTCTTCGCCTTCGGCATCGCTTGGCGCGGCCTGCCCGAGCGCCAGAAGTGGATCGCGGTCCTCGCGCCCTGGCTCCTCGCCGGCAGCACGCAGTTCGCCTTGTGGAACGCCTCCGGCCTCGAGAATTCGCTTTTCTGCCTGTTGCTCTCCGCGGGCATCTACCGCCTCGTCGTGGAGGTGGAGGACGACGATCCGCTGCCGTTGAGCGCGCTCGCCTTCTTCGGCCTCACGATGACCCGTCCCGACGGCCTGGCCTACGCGGGCATCGGCCTCATCGCCCGGACGATGGGGAGCGTGGCCCGGCGGCAGGGCAAGGCCTGGATCTACTGGGTGATCGCCTTCTCGGTGCCCTGGGCGGCCTACTTCACCTGGCGCTTCGAATACTTCGGCTGGGAGTGGCCGCAGACCTGGTACGCCAAGCGGGAGGAGTTCAAGCCCACCGACTGGAACCAGAACGGCTGGAAGCAGATGCGCGACTACATGCTGAAGTACGGCATCGTGTGGGCGCTTCCGCTGATCGCGATGGGGGTGGCGGGCTTCGAACGCTGGCGCAAGGCGTTGGTGCTCACCCTGCTCGCAGCATTGCTCCTGGTGATCGCCTGGGACGGGCGGGCCGGGATCCCCGTGTCGATGAAGAGCGCCCAGACCGCGTGGTTGGGCGCGAACTGGTCGCTGGTGCGGGTCACCACCGTGAGCATCGCCGCGGCGGTGCTCGGGCTCGCTTCGTTCGGGCAGAAGGGCTGGTTGGTCCGAGGTATCCTCTGGTGCTGCTACGCCTTCGGTCTGTTCTACACCATCCTCGCCCGTGGCGACTGGATGAAGGCGTACCGCTGGTTCAGCCTCACCTCCATCCCGCAGTTCGTGTTGATCACCATCGGCACCGGTGTCCTGCTCGACCTGATCCCCTTCGCCGAGGTGAAGCTCTGGCGCAAGCTCAAGGTCGGTGGCGTGCTGGCCGTGGCGCCCACCGTGGCGCTGATCGTCGCGGCGATCCCCCGCACCAACGAGTTCCTGCTCAAGCCCGAGACCGCCCCTCGCGACGTGCACAAGCGCGCCGACTACATGGGCTGGGTCCAGAACCGCCTGGACCTCGACCGGGTGACCCTCCTCGACGTCGACATGGGCGCGCACTTGTGGTGGACGGACTGGTTCATCAGCGACATCGCCGGGCTGGTGGATGTGCCGATGGCCCAACACCAGTACGAGAAGCCGTTCATGAAGGAGTACCTCTTCGAAGAAGTACGCCCGATGTTCGCCCACGTGCACGGCTCGTGGGCGCGCACGATGAAGATCGAGTCCCATGAGGAATGGGCCGAGCAGTACATCCAGATTCCCGGCTATCCGAGCGGCAAGACCAAGCTGCACGTCGGCAACCACGTTCGCAAGGACCTGTTGGTCTCAGAGAGCCCGCCCACGGACACCACGCGGCGGGTGAACTTCGGCAGTGGCCTCCGGCTGGAGTGGTGGGATGTGCCGTCGCCCACGGTGGCGCCGGGCGGCGAGCTGTTCGTCGACAGCCGCTGGCGCTCCCCCAAGCGGGACGCGGGCCTGCGCGTGCTGCTCTTCCTCGCGAAGGACGGGGTGGTGGCGTGGAGCGGCGAGGTCGCGCCCGGGTACGACTGGTACCGGGCCGATGTCTGGTCGCCCTGGGAGTACGTCCGGGGCGGGTGGAGCGTGCTGATGCCCAAGAAGCTCCCCCAGGGCGACTACCAGGTGGGCCTCGTGGTGCTCGACGAGAAGACCGGCGCGGTCCTCCCGTTCGGCAGCACCGGGATCGACGGCACCAACCTCTGGGGTGACGGCGAAGCGCCTCCCGGCGAGGAGCCGGCGGTGACGCCGGACGTCGCCCCCGACGCCGCGCCCGCCGCGGGCACGGCTCCGACCGCGGACGCAGCTGAGCCGAGCGCCTCCCCCGCCACGCCGACGCCCGCTCTGGACGCGCCCGCGCCCGCGCCCGCTTCCGCCGCCCTGTTCATGGTCGGCGAGTACGTCTTCCCCACCGTGGTGCACATCGTCTCCGACGAGGCGGCCCAGAAGGAAGCGGAGCGCGTGCTTGAGGCCGGCCGCGTGGCCGGTGCCGCGGGCGACTGCGAGTCCGCCGAGGTCGACTGGAAGAACGCCCGTCGCCACGTGGCGCTCGACGCCCGCTGGCACGACGCCCACCGCGACGCCGCGGAGGACGGGATCGTCGCCTGCTACGTGGCCCGCGCGAAGGCGGAGAAGGATGACCTCGTGGCGGCGGCGCTGCTCGCCCGGGCCCGGTTCATCTCCCCGGCGAACCCCCGCCTGGACGACGCTTCGGCCCCCATCGCCGATCGCCTCGTCGCCGCCGGCCGCACCTCGGCCAGCGCGTTGGACTGGGACACGTCCTTCAAGGACTTCCTCGCCGCCGTGCACGCCGACCCTCGCCGCTCCGACGCCCGTCGCCTCGCCGAAGACGTGCGCGACCGCCGCTTCAAGCTCCGCGCGTACGATCCCAAGAAGGGCACCAAGGACCCCGAGACCGCGGCCCTGCCCACCGGCATCCCCTTCTGGGACCCGTCGCCGCCCCCGGTCCTCTGATCCCGACGGACCGCGACCCCCGCGCGCGCCGTGGGCTCGGCCCGGGTGCCCGCCCCGCCATTCTCGCGGACAGCGGCTCCTCGACCGCCGACGGGTCCGGGTGGTAGGCGGGTGTAGCACCACCCGCCCCTCGACACCCTTCCCCTCAGCGCGGGCGGACTTCGCCGCTGACGGCCACGTCTTTCCGCCGCAGCTCGAACCGATGCCCCGCGCCGTTCGCCAGCGGCCCGGACGCGAAGGTGACCTTCCCCGGCAACGGCAGTGGCTTCGCGAAGCGCGCCGTGATGACGCAGTTGGGCGGCACGTCGACGTCCATCTCCGCGAGCGCCCGGGCCAGCGCCCACCAACCATGGGCGATCGGCCGCTTGAAGCCGAAGAGGCGCGCGGTGACCGGCCAGAGGTGGATCGGGTTGGTGTCGCCGGAGACCGCGGCGTAGCGCCGCCCCTGGTCGGCCGGGAGGCTCCAGACGACGGACCGCCCGGTCTGCCACGCCGGCTCCTGGGGCCGCGGCCGTTTCACCCCGTCGCCGCGGAGCGCGCGGCTGAGGATGGTCGTCGTCCCGTGCCAGACCTCCTGGCCGGCGGAGGTGATGACCGTGTGGAGGTCGAACTCTCCGCCCTGGCGCGCCACCCGAGGGCCCTCGATCCACACCCTTCCGGCGAGCGCTTCCGTCGCCGCGATGGGCCGCACCGCCTCGATCCGCTGCTCCGTGTGGAGGATGCCCAGCACGGGCAGCGGGAAGTCGGGCGACGTGAGCGCGGCGAGCTGAAGGCCGCGCGCGAGGACGTCGGGGTAGGTGACCGGCAGCGGATCCGCGAGGGGGAAGCCGCAGACCCGTGCGTAGGCGGCCGCGTCCGGGATCAGGCGCCGCGCGCTCACCTCCACCCGGGGAAACGGGTCGCCCACGTTCCACCGCCGCCCGCGCTTGAGGGCGAGGGTGGACAACGACACGGCCGGGGGCAGGTCGAATTCCACTAGGCCCATGGGGTCTCCCGGCGCCACGCGTCGGGCCATGGCGATCCACGGTTGCCGGCGATCTCCCGTCCATCGGCGTCGGTGACGAAGTTGCCGACGTCGGAGAAGGCGCGCTCGGCGTTCTGGCGCCCGTCGCGGTCGCGGAGCGGCTCGAAGCGCCCACCCCGCTTGAGCGCGACGACCTCGTGAGGGCCGGGCCGGAGGTCCACCAGGGCACCTTTCCGCTTGGCGTTGAGCAGCTGTTCTTCGTTCCCGATGGGGTCGGCCACGGTCTTCGCCTTGAGCGTCCAAACCAGGAGCGACGTGACGTCCTTGCTGGGGAAGGCGCCGGCCAGGAGATCGGGGTATCCGTGGAACTGCTTGCCGACGTCGTTCTGGTTCACGGGCCCGGCCATCAGGCAGACGCCGGCGAGGAGGTCGCAGCCGGCGGGGATCTCGATGCAGCCCGCGAGCTCGGCCACCAGCGCGGAACGGGCGGCGGAGGCGCCGAACGCCCGCACCGCGTGCACCATGTCCAGCCCTGCGGCCGCTACGTCGCGAGGCGAGAGTCCGCCTACATAGATTCGTTGTCCCGCCAGGGCGAACGCCTTTTTTCCCCGTGCGGCGTTCTTCGAGAGCGCCTGGAGCATCGGAAGGTCGGCCCAGAGCGGCAGCGCGCGGACGATCTTGTCGGTGATCTCCTCGAGCTCGTGGCGCACCGAACGGAGCCGCTCCTTGCCCCCGGGGGTGAGCACGTCGATCCGCTCCATCAAGAGCAGGCGCTTCGCGGTGTCCCGGTCCACGCCGGTCCAGTGGCAGAAGGCGTTGTAGGCGGCGCGCCCGGCCATCTCGGGCAGCTCCGCGGGCACGTCCATCTCCTGACGGAATTGGTAGGCGGGCGGGGCCTTCTCCTCGGCGTTGACGCCGGGCTGGATGCGCTCGGAACGCAGCGCGAGCAGCGCCGCGCCCAGCTTCCGACAGAGAGCCTCGTCGAGGTCCAGGGGGGTGCCCACCGCGCCCACTTGCCCGACCAGCGCCACCCGCCAGCCCAGGGCACGCTCCTCCGGCGTCAGCCCGACGAGCGCCTCCACCTCGGCGAGGACCGCCGCGTTCTTCTGCTGCATCCCCCCCGAGAACGGGCGCATCAAGACGTTGGCCTGCCGGCGCGCGCCCGACGCGACCACCGCCGCCCGCTCCATCGCGTCGGCCCAGATGCCGACGTGGAGGTGCTGGAGGAAGCCGATCGTGGGAATGTCGTCCACGTGGTGGAACCGCTTGTCCCACGCACGTTTGGGCACGGTCCACAACGAGGAGAACGGCCGGTGGCCGATGAAGGTGAGCAGGAAGGTGAACGGCGTCCGGTACGGACGACTCAGGCCGACATGGGCATACGCGGCGCCGTCGAGCACCGGCCGCTCCAGGCCGTCGAGCTTGCGGAGGAGCCCGGCGAGCGCCGCGGCGTCCGCCGGGCCGAGGGTGACCTGCCGGTGACCGCGGTAGTTCGTGGACTGCCGCGCGCTCAACACGCCGAGGGCCGCTTCGTCGAACAGCTCCCCTTCCGTCGGCGGCGCTCCGGCCACGAAGCCGTCCGGCGACTCCAACGACATCAACGCCGCGACCCGCGCCCCCTCCGCCTCGGTGAAGGACGGGCGCGTGCGGTACCCGACGGGGCTCGTCGACGCGAGCTCCTCGGGGAGCGAGTAGCGGTCACGCCGCTGGTCCGCCTCGGCGAACCGGGCATTTCGCCCGACGCGCTGGGCGAGGGGCGGGGGGCGCACGGAGGGAAGGACGACAGGCTTCTGCATCGCGGCCGAAGGTTAGCCCATCCGGGTGGCCGCGGGCGAAGCGCGCGAGGCTCAGATCACGTTGCTGGTGCCGACCTGATCGGTTCCCCACTCGTTGGGGACGATGAGCAGGGGGGTGTGAACCTGGCTCAGGAGCCGCTCGGTGGTGGAGCCGCGGATCGCGTCGAGCAGGCCGTGGCGCCCCTCGGTGACGACCACGATGAGGTCGGCGGTCCAGGTGCGGGCGGTCTCGAGGATGTTCTCCACCACGCTGCCCTTGGCGTTCCAGTGCAGGGTCGACCAGTGGGGGAGCGGCTTGATCCACTCGGTCTCCACCTGGCCGCCGCCGACGTGCAACGTGGCGAGGTAGAGGTGCTCGGTGGGCAGGGCGCGCGCGATGATGTTCGCGGCGTCGAAGGCGGGAGCCGGGTGCGGCTTCTCGTCCACCGGGATGAGGATGCGGTTGAGCGTCGGGCCGCCGGAGTGTTCGTCGACGAAGCCCTTGTGGTTGTGGGGGATGAACAGGACCGGCACGGCGCCCTTGAGCGCGACGGGCGTGGTGACCGACGGCTCGAGCCAGCGGCGCACGCCGCTGCGGCCGTGCGTGGCGAGGACCACGAGGTCTGCGTGGGAGTTGACCACCTCTTCCATGATCGCCTGATCGGGGTGTTTGCCGACGATCAGGCTCTTGCGTACGCGGATTCCCAGGCCCTCGAGCGCTTCCACGGGAGCGCCCTCGGGGAGGTAGCCCCAGCGCACCAGGGTATCGCGCACGTGGGGACCCCATTCCCAGTCGGGCTGATCGTTGTCGGGCTCGGCGTGGAGGATGTCGAGCTCGGCCTTCAGCGCGACGGCGAGGCGGAGGGCGTGTGCGAACGCGACCTTCGCTTCGTCGGAGAAGTCGGTCGGGATGAGGATCGAACGGATGGCGGCGAGGGTAGCCATGAATGCTCCACGGTGTCGGCTCCTGCTGTTGCAAGCGGCGTACCCGCAGGGGAGGCGTTTGTTTTCAGGTACTTAGGGATGGCGTGGCGGCATTTGGCACAGGCCATCTCCCCTGGGGTGGGGAAAACCCCACGATCGTCGTCAGTCATGCCGTCGATCGACGGGGCGGGTCGGACGAGGTCAATGGAGCGGCGCGGGAGTCGAGGGCGTGCCCGGCGGGAGGCGCCGCGGTCGAGGAGCGGGTCGGGGCGAGCCGGGCGAGGCGGGCGTTCCTACCGGGTGAACATCGAGACCCACGACGCCACGAGCGCGCCGAACCCCATCAGCGCGCACACCCCGATGACGATCGCCGCGAGGGCGGCTGGCGGCTGCGAGCGCCGAAACGGGAACCCGCCGGAACGCGACGTTCGGAGAGGAGCGGCCTGAGGAATCACCGCTGCGGCGTCGGGAGGGAGGGCCGGCGGCGGCCCCGGTGCGGGGGGCGCCCCGTCGATCGGCTCCGCGTCCACCGCGGAGGGCCCGAACGCCTCCTCGTCGTTTGTGCGGCAGGTGGAGCAGTTGGCGGGATGGGCGATTGCGCCCACCCGGGCCTTCCCGGAGAGCTCGCCCTCCGCCAGGCAGCGGCGGAGTCGCGCGTCGAGGTGGTCGTCGTCGGCCATGTGCGCTCCCGCGGTGGGGGCGTAACGCTCCGTGGATTCACCGCAGTCCGTCCCTCACCCGATGGGTGGGCGGGCCTCAGCGGCTGCCTCAGGCGGCGAACTCCATCGACATCCCGGACGCTTCGAGGGCGAGGGCGCGGAGGCGCGCGTCCACCCAGCCAGCCACGTTGGCGCGGCGGGCGTCGAAGTCGGCGGTGGTCTCGGCGTCGAACTGGAGCCCGATGAAGGTGCGGTCGCCGTGCTGGCGTACGGCGCGGATGACGACGCCGAAGGTCATCTCGGGCTCGTCGACGGCGAGCTGGATCACCAGGGTCGTGCGCGTTCCGGTGGCGGTGAGGGCGCTCGCGGGGACGGGCACGTAGAGCCCCGCGCCGTCGGCGCTCAGATCGTGGACCTCGCTGACCAGGGCTCCGCCGAGGCCGGCGAGCAGCGTAGCGGTCACCTCGGTGAATTCAGCGCTCGCTCGCTCCGCAGCGCGGGCGAAGGCGATGCACGCGATCTCGGGGGGCGTGCCTGGCAGCTCGCCCTCGCCATCCAGTGAGAACACGTATTCCACGCCCTCCTCGGTCTCGATGCGCCGGGTGACCGGCAGCTCGATGGGCGCGGACTCCAGGTCCAGCCAGGCCACGGACGCCGGCATTCCCGGGGCGAGATCGATCATCGTGTACTTCTGCACTCGCACCACCATGTGGGCGAACGAGAGGTCGACGAGCTCTGCCTGCTCCCGACGGGACCCGCCGGCGTCGAGGACCACGATCGGCCCCGTGGCCACGCGCGCGATGGCCTCCCGCCGCTCCTGTGTCCGGGGGTCCATCAGCGCCTCGGACGTACGCAGCCGACCCCGGGCCTCGTCGAGCTGAGCCTGGAGGCCCTGGAGCTGGGTTTGCAGCGCCAGCCTTGCCTGCTCTGCGGCGGCGAGCATCGGGTCGCCCCGCGCCACGATGGCCTCATCGAGCCTCCCGGCGCTCAGCCGGCGGAGCGCCCGCCGAAGCTGCGCCATGCGGTTCTCGAACTGTCCCGCTTCGCGTACCGCGACGCCGATGGCGAGACCCGCCACGAGCAGCCCGAGCCCGGTCACGAACGCGGCGCGGGTGCGGGCGGCGGACAGCGCGTCGTCCACCCGGTCGGTGAGCTCCAGGAGCGCGACCGGGTCGCCCTGCCGGTCATTGAGCGGCAGCCACGTCTCGACCATCGTGCCGTGGCGGCTGTGGGTGACCCGTGAGGCGGCGTGGCCGTGCCGCCACGGCTCGCGCATCTCCGGCTGGTAGTCGACGGGCTTGCGCCAGTCCGGCTTCTCGGTGGAGCTGACCAGGGTGTCGAGCGCGGCGCGATGGGCTTCACCGCCGGCCTTGCGCAGCGTGGTGCGGACATCGTCGCGGGGGCGGAGGGTCCGCACGCGGCTGAACCCGTGGCGCTCGGCCGCGGTGGCGAGGGTGGTGTGGAGGGCGCGGAGATCGTCGCCGTGGCCGTCCCAGCTCCACACCGCTTCGCGGTCGGGCAGGATGGACGCCAGGGTTTCCAGATAGGGGGCGTCGATGTCGTCCCGGAGGTCCTTGCCGACCGCCTCGGCGCGCGCCTTCGATGCCGTCACCACCCGGTCTTCGGCCCCGGCGAACTCCCAGCCGCCGAGCGCCGTCACCGCGCCGCCGAGCAGGAGCCCGAGCGCGAGGAGGAGGCGGGTGCTGGGCTCGATGGACGAAGACATCGGCCCGGGGATCGGCGCGACGCCGCCGGGGGATGAGGCCGCGGGCTCAGGCGATGTCGAAGCCTACCTGGGCGTCGTAGCCGAGCGCGCGCCCGTCCTCGTCGTGGATCGCACGGCCGAGCGCCCGAACTCGCCAGTGGCCCGGCGTGAGGGGACGGAGCGGACGGACCCACGCGAGGAACCCATCCGGGCTGAACGAGACGCCCACCGCCTCCATCCCGTCGGGCCCGACGATCTGGAGGGTGTCGGGGCCGAGATCGCCGAGCTTCATGGGTTTGGTGAACGTGAGCTCCGCAGCCTCCGTCGCGGTGCGGGGCGGGCGGATCGCCGCGATGCCCGGGGCGGCCGGCTCGGGCGGCGGCGGCGGGACGTCGTCGGCATACTCGATCGGCCAGGGCGGACCGATGAAGTACACGTCGCAGGGCAGGGCGAGGATGCGCAGCGGGGTGAGGGGATCCAGGAGCACCGCCGCCACGTGGAGCACGCCGGGGTCGACGCCGAGGGGAGGGGGCCCCCCGCCTTTGGGCCCGCCGCCCGACCCCAGCGGGATCGAGCCGCCACCGCCTTTTCCCCCCCCGCCCGCGACGGCGGCGACCAGGAGGATCACGCCCACGACGATCACCACCGCGATGAGCACCACGACCACGGCCTCCCAGGGGAAGCTCTTGAGCGTGAGCGCCACCTCCGCCCGATCGCCCGCAGCGACGGTGAACCGGCGCTTCTGCTTGCCTGCGGCCGTCCTGGCCTCTTTGCCGTCGGACACCTCGACGACGCGGAGCTCGTAGCGGCCGGGCACGAGGTCATCGCGGGTCCAGTCCGGGTGGCGCGACCGGTGGACGAGCTCGCGGCGGCCGTCCTCCCCGAGCAGCCACAGCTCGGTGTGCACCTCGTGGGGGTAGGTCGAACCATCGTTCCGGGCGTCGTCGTTCGCGAACGTGGCGACGCGGACGCCGGCGCGGAGCTCCGTCTGGGTGCCGATGGTCGTCGGGTCCCGTAGGGTGTACCGGGTGCAGCCGGTGGCCACCAGGGCGGTGAGGCCGAGGAGCCCCTGGAGCAGGGCGCGGCGCCCGGTGTCGACCCCGGTGGTCTCGAGCTCGTGCGACATCGGCGCTCCGCGGTGGGTCAGTGCAGGAAACCCTTGCTGAGGTCGACTTCGACCTCATCTTCCGCCCAGAGGAGGAACTGATCCATCTCGGCGCGGCTCGGCTGGGCGAGCATCTCCTCGAGGTGGCGACCGGTGGACACCTGCCACCACACCGGCTGGCCGCTGCGCCGATCGTAGAGCGCGAGCAGCACCTCGACCCGCGCCCCCCCGGAGCAGCCCCACTCGTGGCCGAGGAACCAGCCGCCGTTGTGGACGTAGTAGCTGCGCAGGTACGGGACCAGCGCCCACCGGGCCCCGGCGGCGCTCGGCGCCATCGCCTGCGGCTCCACGTTCACCCGGGGGAGGTTGAGGTTGTCGCGACCGTCGAGCTCATCGACCCCGCGCTGGGGCACGCGCGCCAGCGTGGGCACCGTGAGGTCCTCGCCGGGCGTCGGCGCCAGCTCCGGCACCTTGGCGCCGGTCACCACCGCCTCCACCGTCGCCTTCAGCCAGGTGGCGGACTGGGCGCGCAGCTCGGGCTGGGCGGAGAATTCGATGAAGCGGGCGCGCGCTTCGAGCGCCGTCTCCCCCGTGCGGATGAGGCCGCCGCCGAAGCGGATCGCCCCCACGAAGTCGTTACGGAGGAACGCGGCCGCCTGAGGATCGGCAGGATCGAGCACGCTGGGTTCGCCGAGGTGCTCCTGGCCTTCGCGGAGCCGCGACTCGATCTCGGACGGCGGCTTGAGCGGGGGCAGCGGCGGTGCCGCGAGGTCCTCGACGAAGACCGGCGGCAGAACCTCCACTCCCTCGGCCGTGACCTGCTTACGTAGGTCCTCGAAGCCGGGTCCGTGGTGCGTGGGCGGGAGCTTGGCGCAACCGAGGGCGAAGAACAGGGCGAGCATCGTGGAGGTTCGGCTACTTCTTCGCGGCCTTCGGCGCGTCGGGGTTCAGCTCGATCCGGTCGTTGTAGAGGGTGCCGTACACCGCGGGGCCCTCCTTGGCGTTCCACCCGAGGGTGACCACCACATCCGTGGCTTCGCGGGACTTCACGAACTCGCTGACCAGCTTCTCGCCGCCGCTGGCCGGCAGTTCGATGCGGCCGAAGACGCCGCCCTTCTTCGCGGGGGCCCCTTCCGCGGCCGGCTTGCCGACGATGGCGGCCAGCACCGCCGCGTGGAGCGAGCCGAGCGAGGAGCGCCGGGTGAACTCCGAGCCGTTCTGCAGCTCGTAGATCCCGGACGAGGAGCAGAGCACCTCGACCTGGGTGACGCCCTGCTTGTCGAGCAGGGTGACGGTGACGGACTTCGAATCCAGCGTCTCCGGGAGCGCCGCGAGGACCGCCGGGGCCACGCTGGAGCCCCGCGCGTTGATCACGTCTGCGTTGGTGAACACCGCGGCCTTCGCCATCCAGTCGGCGGGCGGGGGCGCCGCGTACGCAGCCACGGAGACGACGAGGAGGGAGGCCGTGAGCAGGAAGTGTCGCATGCGCGCCCGCTAACGCGCCGGTGACCGAAGGCATTCACTCCGCGCCGCCGATTCCGGTACAATGTCGAGGTGGCGAAGACACTCGTGACTGGCGCGACAGGCTGCTTCGGCCGCGCGGTCGCGCGTGCCTTGGCCCAAGCGGGCCATCTCGTCACCTGCGCGGTCCGCGCCCGGCCTGGACAGCCCGCCGCGGATCGGGCGGCCGCGCTCGGATTGCCCGGGGAGGTCGTCGAGGTCGACCTGCTCGGCGGGCTCGGCGCGCTGCACCACGGTGGGTGGGCGCGCGTGGTGCACGCCGCGGCCGATACGACGTACTTTGCCCATGACACGCGGGCGCAGCGGCGCATCAACGCCGACGTGGCGGCCGCGGTTTTGCGGGCCACCTCCCCGAGAACCTTCGTTTTCATCTCCACGGCCGAGGTCGCGGGCACGCGGTCGGGGCGCATCCTCGAAGCGGAGGGCGATGTCGGGCAGCGCTTCACCAGCGCGCTTCAGGAGTCCAAGCTCGCCGCCGAGCTCCTGCTCCGGCGGGACGCCGCCGCCCTCGGGGTCGACCTGCGCATCGTCCGGCCGGTCACGGCGGTGGGCGACACCGGCAGCGCCCCCGACGCCTTCACAAGGTTCACGCGGCTGTTGCCGGAGGTGGCCTGGCAGCCGCGCTACGCGCGCAGCCACCTGCGGGTGCCCGGCGTCAAGGACGCGCCGCTGCACCTGGCGCCGGTGGAGTGGGTGGCGGCCGCGATCGCCGCGCTGAGCGCCGCCCCTGCGGCCGCGGGTGGGACCTTCCACCTCACCACCGCCGACCTCACGCAGGATCAGTTTTTCACGGCGCTCGCCGAACGGTATTCGTTCCCGGGGCTGCGGGTGGCGCAGCCGCGCGGTGCCCGTCCGAGCGCCCGAACGCGGCTGGAGGCGCGGGCGCACGCCCTGCTCGCGCGCCACCTCGATGAGCTGGCGGTGCACCGCATCTACGACGATCGCCACGCGCGTTCGGTCCTCGATCCGCTGGGGCTCACCCCGCCTTCTCTCCACGGGCCGGCCCTGCACCGCTTTGTGGACGCCCTCGCGGGTTGACCGGTCCTTCACCGTGCGGGGTACTCGCGGTGTCTACAGACTCGTGACCCCTCGCGGGACATGTCTTGATATTTTGGATATCTGGCGTCATCGTCTCCAAGGGGTGCCTCATGACCGTTCGTGCGCTCGTCCGTCCCGTCAGCGTCCTCGCCCTTGGCCTGCTCCTCGGGTGCCCCGGGAACACCGACACCGGCAAGGAGCCGGGCGACACAGCGGACACCGCCACGGTCGACACCGCCGAGACCGGGGACACGGGTCTGTGTCCCGACGGTTCGGCGCCGGTCACCTACTACGCGGACAACGACCGCGACACGTACGGCGACCTCAACAGCCCCCAGGAGGCCTGTGAGAAGGCCATCGGCTGGGTGGTGGACGCTTCGGACTGCGACGACACCAACGGCGACATCAACCCCGCCGCCACCGAGGTGTGCAACGGCGCGGACGACAACTGCGACGGCGCCACCGACGAGGGCCTCGCCACCACCTGGTACGCCGACGCCGACAACGACGGCTTCGGCGACGCCGCGGCCCCGACCTCTGCCTGCGAGCAGCCCTCCGGCTACGTCGCGGACGACTCGGACTGCGATGACACCGACAACCACGTGAACCCGGACGCGGACGACCTGTGCTCCGGGGAGGACGAGAACTGCGACGGGGTGATCGACCTCCCTGGCACCGCCATGTACGAGGACCCCGCGGGCGTGCGCTACGACGTCACCGCGCCCCTCGCCGCCGGCACGGCCGACGCGCCGGCGTACATCGGCGATCAGGCCGGATACTCCATCGAGGTCACCAGCGGCACCGTGTCGCTGTGCGAGGGCACCTGGTACGCGAAGGTGGTGCTCGCCGGCCTCGGCTCCGACGTGACCGTGGTCGGGCGGGACGGCGCAGCCAAAACGACGCTCACCACCCACGGCACCGCGGGCGGGGACGATGGGTCGGTCATCGCGGTCACCGGTGCCACGCTCACGGTCCGCGGCCTCACGATCACCGGCGGCATCGGCAGCGAAGACAACACCAAGGGGGGTGGGGTCGCGGTCACCCAGTCGGGAGCGGTGGCGTTCACCCCGAACGTCACGTTCTACGACACGATCATCACCGGCAATCAGACCGACTACGGCGGCGGTCTGGCGCTGCTCGACTACGGCAGTGTCGCGATGCACGACTCCTGGGTCACCGGCAACGTCGCCAACGAGGTCGGTGGGGGCGTGTGGGTGCAGGACCACGGCGAGCTCACCTGCGACGTGACCGGCCTCGGCGGCGGCGGCTTCACCAGCAACAGCGCGCCGATCGCCGGCGGGTTCTACTTCTCGAGCAAGTCCAACGGGCTCCTCGACTCCTCCGGTTGCGACTGGGGCAACGCGGGCGTGGACGACAACTCCGTCAACGACATCCAGCGCCAGCCCTACTACAGCAACGCCTGGTGTTTCGGGAATTCCACCGCGATCACCGACCTCGTCACCTGCGACAGCACCGGGTGCAGCGGCACGCAGGTGGTGAGCTGCGGCTGAGGCCTACCCGGGGGCGGTGACGGGCGTTGCGCCTGGGCTTTTCCCCGCGATGCGCCGACGGTGTGTGGCGCCCTGAGCCACGTCGGCCCTGGCGCCGCCCCCTGCCTCGCCGCGCCGACGCTCCACGGCCGCCTGACCGGGACCCGACGGGACGGCGACCGAGGTGCGAAGGGGCTGGTGGCGCCCCACCGACCTTCCCGGCCGGGAACGCCGAGGTCGAGCAACCGCTGAGGGGAGAATGGCGAGGCGGAGGGCCGCCGGCCGCCGGGCAACCCCCGACCACCGCCGCACCGCCGCCCGCCCACGGTTAGCCCTGCGGCGATGCGTGGCCGCTACATCGCCCTGGGCGGGTTTGTCGCCGTTGCCCTCACGGTCCTCGCCGCCGGCCTCGGCTGCGCCCGTCCGCCCCGCACGCGCGTGGTGATTCTCGGCCTTGACGGCCTCGAATATAACGCGTTGCACCGCTACGCCAAGGACCTCCCCAACCTCACGAAGCTGCTCGCCGAGGGCGCGCACGCGGAGATGGAGGTCACCACGCCGATCATGTCGCCCATCCTGTGGACGACGATGGCCTCCGGCTACCCCGCGGACGTTCATGGCGTTGGCGGCTGGACCAACGGGCAGGGGCGCTCGTTCACCGGGGCGGACGTGCGGGTGGAGCGCATCTGGGACGCGCTGTCCGCCGACGGACGCAAGAGCGTGGTCTCCGGCTGGCTGATGACGTGGCCCGCGGGGATCATCCGCGGCCAGCTCCTCAGCGACCGCTTCGTGTGGACCTTGCCGATGTCCCGCGATGAAGATCAGGATGTGGTGGAAGGACACCCCCAGGTCACCACCTACCCCGACACGCTGGCCACCCGCGCCGCGGCGCTGCTCCCCGACCAGGCCTGGCTCGACGCCAGCCCGCTCGCCTACCAGGTGAAGGAGTACGGTGCGCCCTCCCATCCGCTGCGCCGCGACGAGCTGCACCTGCGGGTCTTCGAGGCGCTCTGGCCCACCTCCGACGCCGAATTCGGCGCGGTGTACCTCAACGGCGCCGATCAGGTGAGCCACATCTACTGGCCGTTCACCGAGCCCGAAGTGCAGCGGGAGATCCGGCTCGACCCCGGCGCCCACAAGCGGCAGGTCGACGAGATCCTCCGTCGGCACCCCAACCACGCGATGCCGCCCTGGGGCGAGACCGGGCTCACCTCCGATCACCTGGGCGAAGCCGCACAATGGGTGCCGGACTACTACCGCTACCTGGACAGCGTGCTCGGGCGTGTGGAGGCGGTGATCGGGCCGGACACCACGCTGCTGGTCGTGAGCGACCACGGGTTCCAGGTGTCGGGGAGCAAGCCGTTGGTGGAGGGGCAGCACCGTGGGGTCGCGGTCTTCGCCGCGATCGGCCCGCACGTGAAGGCTGGAGCGACCGGCAAGGTTCACGTGTACGACGTGGCGCCGACCGTGTACGCGCTGCTGGGGCTGCCGGCCGCCGCCGACATGCCTGGGAAGGTGGCGACCGACCTCTTCGACGTGGTGCCGCTCGCCCCCATCGCCACGCGCACCCTGGAGCGTGGGGTGCTCGAGGTCGGCGCGGGAGCCTCTGCGGGGGACCAGGCGCTCAAGTCCCAGCTCGAAGCCCTCGGGTACGTGGACGAGGACGGCAAGCCGCTCTCCGCGATCGGCGAGAGTCGTCGGAAGATGAACGTGGTGGCGGACCCGAACGCGGCAGGGGGAACGACGCCGGAGGCGGCCCCCGGCTCGCCGGGCGGAGCGGGCCCGGGCGGGGCGGCGCCGCCGGTGGGCACTCCCGGCGGAGCGACGTCGCCTGGAGAAACCCCGCGGCGCGGCCCCTGATCAGAAGTACGCCTTGGCCTGCACAAATCCCATCGCCGGGTAGAGCCCGAATTCGCTGTTGACGGCGTCGGACAGCGCGGCGTCGGTGGGGGCCGCGAGGCTCGGGGCGCCGGTGTTCGGGTCAAGGGCGAAGTCGAGGGCGATCGGATCGGGGGCAGCGCCGAGGCCCGCGTACGCGCCCAAAGCCACGTCCGCGTTGTCGGCCACATTCCAGGCGATCGCGACGCTCAGCAGCGCGCTCGGGTCGCGAACGTTGCTGATCACCGCGACGTTCCCGCTCACCAATGGGGTGATCTCCTGGGCGACGGCGACGGCCGCATAGAGCTGCCCGGCCTCCCACAGTTCCCCCCGCTTCACGCGCGGGCTGTCCAGCGCATCGAGGTAGTCCTCCGGCTTCGTGGCCCCGAAGCTCTGGGCGTAGACCTCCCCGGTGAGGGTGGTCTGGTCGCCGGGGCGCCAGTCCGCGCCGGCCACCGCCCGAACGAAGGGGTCGTCGACGTTGGGGAGGGTGAGCGACGCTTCGGCGTGCACGCCGACCGGGCCGAGCGCGCTCACCGCGTTGAGGCCGAAAACGGCCTCCGAACGTACGTCTCCCGCGAAGACGCCGAGGTCGGTGACCCCAACGGTGGTCTGGGCGAACGCCGCGAGCACGAGGTCGTCGAGGACGGGGCGACCTTCGTCGCGAGCGTCGTCGCCGAAGACCGGCTTCCCGGCCCACGCCGCCGCAGCGGTGACCTTCGTGGCCATGCCGGCGTAGGCGTCGAGGCGCAGGGCGTCGACCCCCGGCTTCCACTCGGTGTCGATGGTCGCCGGGCCGAAGGGGCTCACGAGGTCAAGCGGAGTGAAGAACCGGCCCACTCCGAAGCTCACCGCCTGGCGCCCAAGCGCGACGTCGAGGTGGGGGAGCTTCGCGGAGAGCACGAGGCGGTCGATGCGGTGGCGGAGCGTCACGCCGCTGCCGGTGTCGGGGCTCCACGAGAGCGGGACGAGCTCGGGGGCGGTGAGGCCCACGCCGGTGCCGAAGCCCGCCGCGCCCGTGGACGGGGCGGAGCTGGCGGCGCTGCCGGCCCAGTGGAGATCAAGGCGGAAAGCACCGTAGCTCACACCCACCTGGAGTCGACCGCTGGCGACGCCCTCCGCGAACGGGTCGGCGGCGAGGCCGTAGGCGTCCAGGGCCTCATCAGGGTCGACGCCCAGGGAGCCGAGGAGCGTCTCCGCGCCGTCCGAGAATTCGAACCACTGGTGAGGTTTGCCGCCCAGGACGAAGGTCTTCAGGTTGCCGTGGACGGTGAGCTCCACCGGCGCGCCGGCCGCCGGCTCCTCCGCCAGCGCGAACGACACGAGCAGGAGCGGCGTCATCTCAGGGCTTCAGGGCCTGCAGGGTGAAGGTGCTGTCGGGCAGCTTCACGTCGAAGTCGATGGAGACGTAGGTCATGGACGTGAACTCGCCCGGCTTGTCCGCCGGGAGGATGGTCATGGTGCCCGGGACCATGCGGCCGTCCATTGACTTGAAGTCGGCGAAGGTCATCGTGCGCACGGCCTTGCCCTTCTCGTCGTTGTACGCGATGGAGACCGGGAGCTTGTCCGGGCGGATCTTCGCCACGATGCTCCCCCACACCACCGGCGCCTCGGGCTTCGGCACCAGGGTGATCACATAGAGGCCCTCCGGGTTCTCCTTGGGCCGGCTCGTCAGCGTGTAGGTGAAGTCCTCCGACAGGCGGCTCTCCTTCACCAGGTCGTCGTTGGTGAGGTGGCTGCCCATCCAGTTCCCGGACATCATCCCGGCCGGCACCTTCATCGTGCGGTCCACCTTCGGCAGGTAGTTCCAGATGTTGTCGTCCACCTTGAGGGTGGCGATGCCGGCGTCCTTGGCGGGCTCGAGGATGCGGATGAGCGTCTTGTCCTTCCCGGAGGACCAGGCGTGCATCTTCATCGTGCGTTCGTAGTTGGCGGTCTTGACGTGCATCTCCATGACCGCGTCGCTTGAGGTGCCGCGGGCCACGTCGTCGGTGGCGGCGAGGAGCTCCTCGATGGTCGGCTCGGCGGCGAGCGCGGACCCGAGGAGCAGGGCGAAGGGGGTGAGCATGGGGTCTCCGTGGCGCTAGGCGCCGGCTTCCTTGACGACGTCCGTGGCCACCTTCCCGTCGATGAGGCCGACGAGGCGCCGGGCGTACTTCATCACGCGGGGGTCGTGGGTGGAGAAAACGAAGGTGACGCCGCGCTCGCGGTTGAGCCCGGCCATGATGGCGAGGAGCTTCTCCGCGGTCTCGGAGTCGACGTTGGCGGTGGGCTCGTCGGCGAGGACGACCGCCGGATTCGCGGCGATCGCCCTCGCGATGGCGACGCGCTGCTGCTGCCCGCCGGAGAGCTCGTAGGGGCGCCGGTGCTCCATCCCCTCCAGGCCCACGTCCTTGAGCAGGCCCATCACCCGCTCGCGGCGCTGGGCGGCCGGCACGCCCTGGAGCACCATCACCGCCTCGGCGTTCTCGTAGGCGCTGAGCACGGGGATGAGGTTGTAGGCCTGGAACACGAAGCCGATACGGTCGCGGCGGAGCTGGGAGAGCTGGGCTCGGCTCAGGGAGCCGAGGTCCGTGCCCTCGATGTAGACCTTGCCCGTCGTGGGTACGTCGAGCGCGCCGACGAGGTTGAGCGCGGTGGTCTTTCCGGAGCCGGAAGGGCCCCAGAGCGCGACGAATTCACCAGATTGGACGGAGAGGTCGAGGCCGCGAAGCGCCTGGGTCTCCAAGGCGCCCTTGCGGTACACCTTGGTGACCTGCTCAAAACGGATCAGGGGGTTCTGGCTCATGGGAGCTCCAGGGCACTAGGCGAGGTTGATGGACTCGACGGGGTTCACGCGACCGGCCTTCCATGCCGGGTAGATCCCGGCGGTGATGGTCGCGAGGACGATGGCGACTGCGATGATCACGGCGTTCTCGGGGTAGATCCCGATGCGCATGATGGGGCTCATGCCCACGCCGCTGATCTCCATGGTGTTGAGCCCCTGCTCGGCGTACACCTGGGTGAGGTCGATGCCGTGTTCGGCGGCCCAACTGTACGGCCAGGCGGTGATCGCCACGGCGGACGCGAGGCCCATGCCGGCGAGGAACGTGCTCTCGAGCATCACCAGGACGAAGAGCTGCCGCGCCGTGTAGCCGAGCGCGAGCATGATCCCGAATTCGCGGCTCCGTTCCATCACGCTCATGAAGATGGTGTTGAAGATGCCCGCCGCCACAAGCAGCGCGATGATCACCTCCATCACGATCGTTCCGCCGATCTTCGCCGCGATGAACGAGCGGATCTCGGGCTGAATCTGGTCCCAGGTGAGGACCGCCACGTCGGGGCCGACGGAGCCGGTGAGCCGACCTGCGACCTTCGGGGCGTCGCGGCCGTCCTTGAGGAAAACGGCCACCTGCGTGGCCTCGTCGGGCGCGTAGCCCACGAGCTTGCGGACGGTGCCGATGGGGAGGAGGCAGAGCCCGGCGTCGAGGCTCGGCGCGCCGGAGTGCACCGTGCCCACCAGGCGCTCCATGCCGGTGACGATCTCCCCGTTGCGGTCGGTCATGGTGAAGACGACCTTGTCGCCGAGCTGGGCGTCGAGGTTCTTCGCGAGCACTTCGCCGAGGATGATGCCCTTGTCGTCGGGAGAGGCAAAGAGCTTGCCCTCGGCGATGGAGTCGGTGAACGCGAAGGTGTCCGCCGTCTCCTTCGCGGGGTCGTACGCGATGAAGAGGGCGCCAAAGCTGTCGTTGGCCGTGGCCACCATGGTCTGCCCGACGGTGCGCTCCACCGTGTGGCTCGTGGCGGGGTCGGCGCCCGCCAAGGCCACCTTCGCGGTGGTGTCCGTGAGGGAGCGGGTGAGCGTTGGAGTGTCGTGGTACTCGGGGTGCTGCATCGCGACGTGGCCGGAGCCGAGGCGCGCCGCGGTGTTGATGAAGTCCGCGAACGACAGGTCCTCCAACGCGGTGAACATGACGGCGAGGAAGCCGCCGAACGCGATGGACGAGAGGGTGAGCAGCGTGCGTCGCCGCTGCCGCCACAGATTGCGCCACGCGAGGGAGGCGAGCTGGAGCAGGTTCATGGTTGCCTCACTGGTGTTGCATCGCTTCGACGGGGCGGATCCACGCGGCCTTGGCCGCCGGGTAGAGCACCGCGACGATCACGATGGCGAAGAGCATGACGATGGGGACGGACAGCACCTCGGGGGTGTAGTTGCCACGCCAGATGGTGGGCATCGTCATCCCCATCATGGACATGCCCGAGAGCGCGCCAATGTCCAATCCCTTGGTCTGAAGCCAGTACATCACCGGGAGCGCGAGCACGACGCCGGCCACCGTGGCCACGCCCGCCTGGAAGACACCTTCCATCATCATCAGGGAGAACACGCGGAGTGGGCCGTAGCCGAGCGCCTTGAGCACCCCGAACTCCCGGATGCGCTCGAAGAGCGCCATCAACATCGCGTTGAGCACGAGGATCGCCACGGCCACGTACATCACGAAGTACACGACCTTGATCTGCACCTTCACGGCGTCGAGCATCTGGGCCATGTACGGGTTGACCTCCTTCCAGGTCTGCACCCGCGCGTCCGGCGCCATCGCGGTGATCTCGGCCTTGGCCGTGGCGAGGTCCATGGTCTCCGGGATGCGGACCACGATGCGGTGCGCGCCGCTGGGCAGGGCCATCAGCTCCCGGAAGGTGGCCTCGGGGAGCAGCACCGCGGAGCGGTCCGTGCCTGCCGAAACCGTCCGGAGCACGCCGCGCACGTGGTAGAGGTCGTTGGCCATGCTCCCATCCGCGCCCTGGGAGAGCACCACCAGCTCGGAGCCCGGCTTGAGCGCCAGGCTTCGCGCGAGGCCGTGACCCACCACGACGCCGTGATCGTCGGCCGAGTCGAGCCACTCGCCCTCGCCTACGCTCTGGCCGAGGGTAAGGGTCTTGGCGTCCCGCACCGGATCGAGCCCGAGGAGCATCACGCCGGAGGAGAGCTGGCCCGAAGCGCCGAGGCCGCCGGCCTGGAGCCGCGCGGTTGAGCGGAACCCGCCCGCATCGAGCTTCGGGAGGATCGCCGCGGCGTCCACCGTCTCGTGGAGGGACGGGCGCGTCTGCCACCCCTCGGAGGTGATCTGCAGGTCCCCCATCTCGAGCTCGGTGATGTCGGAGGCCATGTCCCCGACCATGCCCGAGATGAGGCCGCCGTAGATGAGCTCGGTCCACAAAGCGAGCGCCATGGCGGCGATCGTGACCAGCGAACGCCGGCTGTTCCGCCAGACGTTGCGCCAGGCCATCCGGATGAGGTTCATGGGGTTCCTCCTGCGTGCGCAGGGATGGTGGCGGCGGACTCCAGCCAGAGCCGGAGCTGCGCCGTGTCGTAGAGTTCGAGGGTGCCGGGTTCCGCGCCGAGGAGGCGATGCACGGCGTCGTGGTACGCCGCGACCTCGTCTTCGAGCTGGGCTACGCTCAGCCGAGGCGTACCGTCGACGAGGATGGAGTCGCCGACGAGGTTCCCCATCGCGGTGGAGATCTCCACCATGATCCGGGCGGACTGCGCCGGGTACCGCGTGTGGAAGATCCCCTCGGCCACGCCCTGCTCGATGAGTTGGGTGATGATTGGGAGGAGGATTCCGGCGGACTCGCGGATCATCCGGGCGTACAACGCGGCGTTGGCCTCGGAGCGCAGGGCGCGGTGCATCTGGATGAGCACGGCGCGGTGCTCGGTCTTGAACTGCCCGGAGCGCGAGAAGGCGATCTTGAACTTCGATGCCGCGTCGAGGCCGGGGGACGCGAGCACCATCTGGATGCCGCCCATGATGCGTTCGGTCATCCGGCCGAGCACGCCGTCCAACAGGGCGGACTTCGACGGATAATGATGGTAGAAGGTACCCTTGGCGATCCCTGCCGCGTCGATAATCGCCTGCACGGGCGTGGTGTCGTAGCCCCGCTCCATGAACATGCGCTCGGCGATGTCGAGCAGCTCGTCCTGGCGGACCTCGGCGCTTTTGGTGACCCGGGCCAACTGCCCTCCATGACCGACCGACGGTCGGTCGGTTCCCGTTAGCCACACCCCACTGCGGGCGCAAGGGGCTCCGCGCTGCGCGTCGCGTTCCTGCGGCGCATCGGCGGTCTGCGACCGAGACCGGGTGCGGGTTTGCCGGGGCGTGGCTTTTTGTGGGTGGTCGGACGAAGGGGCGCGAGACCGGCGCCGGTGCAGCGGAGCACCGCCCGGTGGCGCCGGCGGGCGGGGCTCGCCGACGCGGCCCGGCCGTGAACGGTCGGCCTAGCGGGGGAGGCTTGGGGGGCGGAGCCGGTGGGGACGCGGGCGGAGTGGCTGTGGCGGCGCCGGTGGCCGCCGTGGGCGGGGGCGGATGAGCGGCGTACTCGCCGGGGCGGTCGGGCGGGGCTGCACCGCGGTGCCGGCGGGCAGGGAGAGCGGCGTACCCGCTTCGGCGCTGAAGAGGGGCATGTAAATCTGAAAAGACGCGAAGGGGCTCAGGCGCGAGGGCGCGATGGCGGGACGGCGGGAGGGCGCGGAGGCGGGAGGGCGGGAGGGCGCGGACGCGTGGTGGCGCCGCGGAGGAGCGGTGGCCTGAAGGCCACGATCTGCCACGCGGCGTCGTGCGCGTGCGCCGTGACCCTCCGAGGGCGTGACGGCGGATTCGCGGGGGGGGCCAGAGGGCGGGCCGTGCTTCGGCGGCGGGGCGACGCGCGAGGGGGCGCTCGACCGGCGGGCTGACCCCCACGCCCGTGCACAAGTCGCCGAGCTCTACGAACCTCGGGGAGTCGTGAGGTTCGGCGGGGTGCTCCGGGGGGCGCTTCGGGCGCGACCGGTGCACAACCGCCTGCGGTGCCGGCAACCTCGGCGACTTGTGAGCGATTTCGTCGCCTCGCGCGTGCACAAGTCGCCGAGGTCTACGAACCTCGGGGAGTTGTGAGGCTCGGCGGGGTGCTCCGGGCGGCGCGTCGGGCGCGACCGGTGTACCACCGCCTGCGGTGTCGGCAACCGCGGCGACTTGTGAGCGATTTCGACGCCTCGCGCGTGCACAAGTCGCCGAGGTCTACGAACCTCGGGGAGTTGTGAGGCTCGGCGGGGTGCTCCGGGCGG
>CAIXRH010000054.1 GCA_903921785.1 uncultured Pseudomonadota bacterium | reverse complement strand
GCCGCGCAGCGGCGGGCGGCGGCGGGCGCCGGCACGCCCCCTCGGACCGGCTACACTGGAGACCTCTCGGTGCCCCAGGTTGGTCCTCCCTGCGCTCCTCGCGCTCGTCGCATGCAACGCCGACAAGCCCGTCGACAGTGCGGACACCGCGGACACCGCGGACACCGCGGACACCGCGGACACCGCCGACCCCACAGACCCCGCCGACAGCGGCGACACCGCCGACACCGCGAGCCCGTACGTTCCCGTAATCACCGACGTGGCGCTCTCCTGGGAGGACTTCCCGGAGGTGGGCGTCTCACTGGTCGCCACCGTCACCATCGAGGACGAGGGCGACGACCTGCTTGGCGGCCAACTCCTGAGCGACTGGTATCCGGATGTCGGAGGCCCATTCACCTTCGACTGCAACCTCTCGGAGTCCGTCGAATGCGCGCTGTTCGAGGGTACGGTCAGGCTCGGGGCGAGCGACGCCGACCCCGCGCAGGGCTACCGGGCGGAAGTCCTGGTGAAGGACGCCTCCAACCACGTCTCCGAGCCCGCCTCCGCGGTCATCGGTCCGGCCTGACCCTCCCGCTGGACGCTACGCCTTGAACGCCGCGTCGAGGTCCGCGATGAGGTCCTCCACGCTCTCGATGCCGACGCTGAGGCGGATGAGCCCGTCCTCGATGCCGGCCTCGCGACGCTTGGCCGGCTCGATGCTGGCGTGAGTCATCAACGCCGGCGTCTCGATCAGGGATTCCACGCCTCCGAGCGACTCGGCCAGGGTGAAGAGCTTGGTGGCCGCCACGAACCGCCGCGCGCGGTCGAGATCGCCCTTGAGCTCGAAGCTGATCATCCCGCCGAAACCGGACATCTGCTTCTGGGCCACCGGGCTGTCCATCGGGTGGAAGACCTTCTGCACATCCGGGTGGTTCCGGAGATACTCGAGGATGCGCTGGGCGTTCTGCTGGTGACGCTCCATCCGCACGCCGAGGGTCTTCACACCGCGCATCGTGAGCCACACGTCCTGCGGGCCGGGCACGGCGCCAGCGGCGTTCTGGAGGAACTTCAGCTTGTCGTAGAGCGCGTCGTCGTTGAGCGCCGCGAAGCCGCCGACCACGTCGCTGTGTCCGTTGATGTACTTGGTGACGCTGTGCACCACGATGTCCGCACCCAGGGCGATCGGCCGCTGGAAATACGGAGTGGCGAAGGTGTTGTCGACCACCAGGATCGCGCCGACGGCCTTGCACCGGGCGGCGACCGCCGCGATGTCGGAGACCTTCAGGAGCGGGTTGGTCGGGGTCTCGAGCCAGACGAGGCGGGTGCCGGCCGGGATCACCATGTTCGGGTCGGCCGTGGAGAAGTCGGCGTAGCGGAAAGAGACGCCCCAGTGGCGGAGCACCTTGTCGAAGAGGCGGTAGGTGCCGCCGTACACGTCGTCGCCGCAGATGACGAGGTCGTCGGGGCGGACGAGGGCGCGGAGGATCACGTCGGTGGCGGCGAGGCCGGAGGCGAAGGCGAGGCCGTGTTTGGCGCCTTCGAGCGCGGCAAGGCACGCCTGCATCGCGGTGCGCGTGGGGTTGTCGGTGCGGCTGTACTCGTAGCCCTTGTGGCCGCCGACCCCCTCCTGCGCGTACGTGGAGACCTGGTAGATCGGCGTCATCACCGCGCCCGTGGTGGGGTCGGGCGACTGCCCGGCGTGAACGGCGAGGGTGTCGAATCCGTGCTTGTCGTGGCTCATGCGCGCTCCGGCGAGGGTGCCGGCGCCTATGTCGGGGGCGGAGGGGCGTCGAGGGGGCCCGATTGCCCCCACCCCCGAAGTCTGCTATCGACGCCGCATGACCGACGTAGCGGGCAAGGACCCCTGGGTTGGTGCGGAGCCGTCCGCCTCGGGGCTCACGACAGCCGAGGCCGCCTCCCGCCTGAAGAGCTTCGGCACCAACCAGCCGGGGGCGGAGCGCGCCTCGGGGCCGCTCCGGGAGCTGCTCAGTCAGTTCAAGAGCCCGCTGGTCCTGCTGCTCGTCGGCGCAGGGCTGGTGTCCGCGATCGTCGGGGAGCTCACGGACGCGCTCATCGTCCTCGCCATCGTGCTCGCCAGCACCGTGCTCGGCTGGTGGCAGGAGCACCGCGCCGGCAAGGCGGTCGCGGCGTTGCGGGCGCGGATCACCGCTCGGTCGAGGGTGGTGCGGGACGGCAAGGAGCTCGTCGTCCCGTCCGCGGAG
The DNA here is from genome assembly GCA_903921785.1 of uncultured Pseudomonadota bacterium. Lineage (GTDB taxonomy): Bacteria > Myxococcota_A > UBA796 > UBA796 > SXON01 > SXON01. The sequence continues at coordinate 5,705 of CAIXRH010000054.1, read as the reverse complement.
GTGGTGCCGGGGGACGTCGTGCTGCTCTCCGCTGGCGCGCTGATCCCGGCCGACGGGCGGGTGATCGCGGCGAAGGACCTGTTCATCTCGGAGGCGGTGCTCACGGGGGAGACCTTCCCGGTGGAGAAGCGCCCCGGCTCGGTGCCGGGGACGACGCCCGTCGGCCAGCGCACCAACGCCGTCTTCGCAGGGACGAACGTACGCAGTGGCACCGGCCGCGTCGTGGTCACCGAGACCGGCGTCCACACCCTCTTCGGCGGCATCGCCGGGCGCCTCTCCACCGATGCGCCCGAGACCGACTTCGAGCGGGGACTCCGGCAGTTCGGCGTGCTCCTGAGCCAGTCGATGCTGGCGCTCACCCTGGTGGTCTTCGCGGTGAACGTCGTCGGCCACAAGGCGGTCGTCGAGTCGCTGTTGTTCTCGGTCGCGCTCGCGGTGGGGCTGGCGCCCGAGCTGCTCCCGGCGATCCTCGCGGTGAACCTCGCGCGCGGGGCCACGGCGATGGCGAAGCACGGCGTCATCGTGCGCCGGCTCTCGGCCATCGAAGACTTCGGCGCGGTGGACGTGCTCTGCACCGACAAGACCGGCACGATCACCGAGGGCGTGGTGCGCCTGGACGGCGCGGTGGATGCCGCTGGCGAACCGTCCCCGGACGTCCAGCAACTGGCGGCGTGGAACGCCTGCCTGCAGACCGGCCTGCCCAACCCGCTCGATGAAGCGCTCCAGGCCGCCGGTCCCAAGCCCGGCCCAGAGGTCGTCGCGGTGGACGAGGTGCCCTACGACTTCGAGCGCAAGCGCCTGACGGTGGTGGTGGAGATCGGCGGGAAACGCCGGCTCATCACCAAGGGGGCGGTGCCGACCACGCTGCCGCTCTGCACCCGAACCGGGGGTGGACTCCCGGTGGTGCTCCCCGCCCTCGAGGCCCGGGTGGAGGCGTGGGGACGCCAGGGCTTCCGGGTGATCGCCGTCGCCAGCCGAGACGTGGAGGTGAAGGACCACTACTCCCGCCAGGACGAAGCAGATCTCCAACTCGACGGTTTCCTCCTCTTCTTCGACCCGCCGAAGCCCGGCGCGGCCGAGGCGATCCAGGCGCTCCACAAGCTTGGCGTGGCGCTGCGCATCATCACCGGCGACAGTCGCCACGCCGCCGCCCACGTCGCCGAAGCGGTGGGGATGAAGGCGCCCCGCGTGCTCACCGGCGCCGAGCTCGACGGGCTCTCGGCTGAGGCGATCGGCGCCGCCATCGAGAAAGTGGACGTGTTCGCCGAGGTGGACCCCACCCAGAAAGAGCGGGTGATCGTGGCCCTGCGCAAGCGGGGCCATGTGGTCGGGTACATGGGCGACGGCATCAATGACGCCCCCGCACTGCACGCTGCGAGCGTGGGCATCTCGGTGGACACCGCGGTGGACGTGGCCCGCGAAGCCGCCGACCTGGTGCTCCTCGAGCGCGACCTCGACGTACTCCGGGCCGGCATCCTCGAGGGGCGCACCACCTTCGCCAACACGCTGAAGTACGTACGAACCACCGAGTCGGCCAACCTCGGCAACATGCTCTCGATGGCGGCGACGAGCGTCTTCCTCCCGTTCCTCCCGCTCACCGCCACCCAGATCCTCCTCAACAACTTCCTCAGCGACATCCCCGCGATGGCCATCGCCGGCGACAACGTGGACGACGACGAGCTGCGCCAACCCGAGTCGTGGGACATGCCCGCGCTGCGCCGATTCATGTTCGGCTTTGGCGGGATCAGCGCGGCGTTCGACGGACTCACCTTCGCGACGCTGCTGTGGCTGTTCCATGCTTCGGCCGATCTCTTCCGCACCGCCTGGTTCGTGGAGTCGCTGCTCACGGAGCTGGTCGTGGCGCTTTTGGTTCGCACCCGCAAGCTCGCCTGGACCAGTCGCCCCGGCCGCGGCTTGTGGATGAGCTCGCTCGGTGTCGGGCTGTTCGCCGTGATCCTCCCCTACCTGCCGGGTGTCGCGTTCTTCGGCCTCATCCCGCTACCGATCGGGGTGCTCGCCGCCATGCTCGCGATCACCCTCGCGTACGCGCTGACGGTCGAGCTGGCGAAGCGGTTCGTGCGGGCGACAAAGCCGCCGCGGCGCAGGACCTGGCGGCGACGGTAGCCCGCGAGAGACGACGGGCCCCGCTGTATCCAGCCCCGGTTCAGCCCGAGGCGATGGTGTACGGCCGAACACAATCGTCGTGAGGTCGCGTGGACTCGGGTTTGTCCCGATGTCACGCGCCACAGCCCCCGGGGTCACCGGAGGCGTTACGGACGCTGAGTCTTTGAGAGTATCCGCATGGCCATTTCGTTTTCGTGGTTCGCCGCGCTGGCAGAGCCGCGCGCGGCCACGACGGAAGACGCACCGCTCCCCTTCGATCTCTTCAACCTGGAGCAGTTGGAGGCGCACGCGCGCGCGCTTGCGGGGCGGCAGAAGGTGGCCCTCGGCGCGGGCCCCGACCGGCTCCTGCCCCGGCTCCGGGAGAACGAGGCCCGCCTGCGGGAGGTCTGCGAGGACCTCGGGGACGCGCAGCACCACGACCGGCGCATCACCTTCGCGGGCGAATGGCTGCTGGACAACGCCTACGTGATCGAGGAGCAGATCGCGACGGCGCGCCGCCACCTGCCTCGCCACCACAGCCGCGATCTCCCCCACCTCGTCGCCGCCCCCTTCCTTGGCTATCCGCGCGTGTACCACCTGGCGATCGAGGTGATCGCCCACGTCGACGGGCGCGTGGACCGCGAGAACATCAGCCGCTTCGTCGCCGCATACCAGGAGATTGCGCCCCTCACCCTGGGGGAGCTCTGGGCCATCCCGATCATGCTCCGACTGGCGCTCCTGGAGAACCTCCGCCGCGTGGCCACGCAGGTTCAGCTCGCGATGGAGCACCGCACGCTTGCGCGCAGCTGGGCCACCCGGATCCTCCTCGCCTACGAGGAGGACCCCCGGGCGCTCCTGCTCGCGTCGGCCGACATGGCGCGCTCGGACCCACCGCTGAGCAACGCCTTCGTGGCCGAGTTCGTGCAGCGACTGAAGGAGCGCAGCGGGCTGGTCGACATCCCGCTGACCTGGCTCGATCACCAGCTCGCCGCGGTGGGCGCGTCGTTGGACAGCCGCGTGCAGAGCGAGTCCCGTCAGCAGGCGCTCGACCAGGTGACCGTGGGCGCGAGCATCGGCAGCCTCCGCTTCCTCGAGACCATGCCCTGGCAGGAGTTCGTGGAGGAGCTCAGCGGCGTGGAGCGGGTGCTCCGCCGAGACCCAAGCGGCGTGTACCCGACGATGGACTTCTCCACGCGGGATCGGTACCGGCACGTCGTCGAGGATCTCTCCCGGCAGTCCGGGGTGGCGGAAGCCGAGATCGCGGAGCGGGCGGTGGCGCTCGCCGTGGCCGCGGTCCGGGCGGCAGGTCCGGTGCGGGCGGGCGCGGACGAGCGACCGGCCCACGTCGGCTACTACCTGCTCGACGACGGGTTGGCGGCGCTCCACGCCACGCTCCCCACGCTCCCGCGCTGGCGACGGCTGCTCGCGGTGCGGGCGACCTTCGTCGCCGGGTCCCTGTACTTCGGCACGATCACCCTGCTCACCGTGGTGCTCGGGGTGATCCTTACGGTCGCGGTGATGACCCCCTGGCATGCGGCCCCCGCGGCCGTGGTGGGCGTCACCGTGCTGACGCTGCTGTGCGCGAGCCAGCTCGCCGTGACGGCCACCAACGCGCTGGCCACCTCGACGGCGCCGCCGAAGGTCCTCCCGCGCCTGGACTACCGACTGGGCATCCCCGCCACCGGCCGAACGCTCGTCGTGGTCCCGACCCTCGTCACCGACCGCGCGGGGATCCGGACCCTCCTCGGAAGCCTGGAGGTCCGGTTCCTCGGCAATCGCGAAACCAACCTCCACTTCGGCCTGCTCACCGACTTCGCTGACGCCGACACCGAGACCACCCCCGGCGATGACGCGCTCGTCGAAGAGCTCCGCACCGGCATCGAGGCGCTCAACGCCCGCCACCGCGACGACGGCGGTGAAGACCGGTTCGCGCTCTTCCATCGTCCGCGGCGGTGGAATCCCCAGGAGGGAGTGTGGATGGGGTACGAGCGCAAACGCGGCAAGTTGGAGGCGCTCAACCACCTGCTCCGCGGCCAGGATCGGCTCCCGGAGGCCCCCTCCCCCGCCTTCAGTTGCGTCGTCGCCGATCTCAGCGTCCTTCAAGGTTGTATCTATGTGATCACCCTGGACACCGACACCCAGCTCCCGCGCGACGCCGCGCACAAGCTGATCGGCACCATGGCCCACCCGCTGAACCGCCCCCGCCACGACCCGACGACGGGCTGCGTGGTCTCCGGCTACGGCATCCTCCAGCCGCGGGTGGCGATCTACCTCCCCGCCACGCGCCGTTCCTGGTTCGTGCGCCTCTATGCTGGTGAAGCCGGGACCGACCCCTACACCCGGGCCGTCTCGGACGTGTACCAGGACCTCTTCGCGGAGGGTTCGTTCATCGGCAAGGGGATCTACGCGATCGACGCCTTCTCCCGCGCCGTGGACGCCCAGTTCGCCGACAACCGCATCCTCAGCCACGACCTGATCGAGGGCTGCTACGCCCGGAGCGGCCTGGTCAGCGACGTGATCCTCTACGAGGATCACCCGAGCCACTACGTGGACGACGTGAAGCGCCGCCTCCGGTGGATCCGCGGAGACTGGCAGATCGTTCAGTGGATCCTGCCGTGGGCGCCGGACCGCCGAGGGGTGTGGCGGAAGAACCCCCTGGGCTGGCTCAGCCGCTGGAAGATCGCCGACAACCTTCGCCGCAGCCTCGTGCCTTCCGCGGCGCTCGCGGTGCTGCTCGTCGGGCTCTACCGCATGCCCGAGGCGACGTTCGTCACGGGGGCGGTGCTCGGGGTCTACCTCCTCCCGCCGCTGTTCGCGTCCGGGCGAGACGGCCTCCGACGCCCGCCGGACATGACCCTGCGCGCCCACCTCTCGTTCGAGGGTCGGGCGCTGGGGCGAAGGGCGGCGCACGCAGCCGCCACCCTGCTCTTCCTCCCGGAAGACGCGGTCGGCGCGACGGTGGCGGCCGGGCGCGCGTCCTTCCGGATGTTCCTGAGCGGCCGGCGGCTCCTCGAGTGGCGCTCCCCGGCCCGCCGGCGCCCCGACGGGGGTTGGAACGTCGCCGACTTCTACCGGGTAATGCCGGTCGGTCCTTCGATCGCCCTCACGTTCGCCGGGTTCCTGCTTGTCCGCAGCCCCGCCGCGCTCCTTGGCTCGTCGCCGCTCTTGCTGCTCTGGCTCGCCTCCCCGGCGGTCGCGGCCTGGCTGAGCCACCCGCTGCGCGAGCACATCGTGGGGCCCACCGACGACCAACGCGCAGACCTCCGCCGCCTCGCACGCAAAACCTGGAGGTTCTTCGAGACCTATGTTGGGCCCGAGGACCATTGGCTGCCCCCGGACAACGTGCAGTTCTTCCCCGTCGAGACCGTCGCCCACCGCACATCGCCCACGAACATCGGCCTGTCCCTCCTCGCGAACCTCGCCGCGCACGACTTCGGCTACATCTCGACAGCCACACTGCTCCACCGCACGGCCGGCGCGTTCGCCACCCTCGCCGTCCTGGAGCGCCACCGCCGGCACTTCCTCAACTGGTACGACACCCGCACGCTCGCCCCGCTGACGCCGCTGTACGTCTCCACCGTCGACAGCGGGAACCTCAGCGG